>JAADJB010000040.1:0-70877 GCA_013151035.1 Gammaproteobacteria bacterium | reverse complement strand
GAAGGCGTTACATTCGCAAATAAAAGGTATCAACATCGTGAAGTATCTGCACGCTTTCTGTTGGTTGAAAATAGCCTTACAAATGAAGAAAGGCTTATAGATACCAAAAAAGTGTATTTAGATTCATTGGCAAAACGATATATTGAAGGAAAGCAAGACAAAGTAAACGAATTGCAGGGTAGTGTGAGTGATATTTTAGATAGCATGATGGAAGTATTTTCCAATAATGATGCATTACTAAGAGCACAAGGAACCATGGTTGTCTATTATCTCATGTTTCGTCGCGCTATTTCTTCAAACCAAACTGGCCTAATTACAAGAAGAAAACTTTTAGATTTTAACCAGGCTCTCAAGGATAATAGAATGCTAGCTATTGAGTCTTATGAAGAGTCATCTTTTGCACTACTTGAGTATGACAGGTTAACTCAGCAGGGAACTAATGATGCTTCAAATATTAAAGAGCGAGTAAGCGTTCTTACTGAATACATGGGGATTGAAAACGAAATCTAACAAGGTGAATTCACTTGGACAGTTAAAAGCGGTGCGGTTTTCACTACGCTACAGTCACACCGCTTTTAACCGCCGGTGATTTGCGACGTTAGGCTATGGAAAATAATGGAAACAATTGCATTTGATGAGTCAGGTAATACAGGTGCTGATCTGCTTTATAAAGATCAGCCAATATTTGCTCTCGCATCATCTAATTTATCCTTAGATGAAGCAAGAGAGCTTCTTAATCTTGTGAAAACTCCACAAGCTAAAGAAGCAAAATTTAGTGCCATCAAGAAAAGCAATTCAGGAAAAAGGCGCATTATTGAGTTTTTAAAGCAATCAACCCAATATAATAAACAAATAAAGACAACAATTGTTCATAAGAAATTTATGGTAACAACAAAAGTTGTTGATATTTTAATTGAAACACTTGCTCATAGAGATGGTATAGATTTATACAAAGATGGGGCTAATATTGCCTTATCAAATATGCATTATTATTGTATGAGTTTATTTTGTGGCAAAGAACGAACAAGCGAAATGCTTGATAGTTTTATCAAGATGATTAGAAATAAAACCACGTCATCAGTTGATCAATTCTATTATCACGCTTGGCAACTTTATGGGGCTACAATAAACAAAGAGTATCAAGTGGCGCTTAGTCCTATATTGGAAACTGAAAAATTAATAAGTGAAATTTTAGTTGCAGTTGATTCAAATTCCATAGATCCAGCAATCCCGGCATTTTATGAGCACTGTGCAAACTGGGGCGATAAATTTGAGCATGAATTTGATGTTTTGCATGATACTTCAAAGCCGCTCTTTCAAGAAAAAGATACTCTTGAAGCGCTAATGTCCAAAGATAAAACATATGAAAAAATTGGCTATGATAGGAGATCATATACTTTTCCACTAAGAGCGAATGGTGTTGTTTTTTGTGATTCAAAAAATGATGAGCGTATACAGGTTGTGGATCTTATAGCAAGCAGCTCTGGATATTGGGCAAAAGGTTTACTTGAGGTCAACTCACAAGATCAATTTTGGGAGCAACTAAATGATATTGATTTGAAGCAATTTGTAATAGGTACTTTGTGGCCAACACCTGAGGTGGATCCAGCTAAGCTAGGCACTAACACTGGTGGCGGCATCAATGCCGTAGATCACATAACTGAACATTTGTGCAAAATGAGAGATAGAGCCTAACAAATGCATAATCTGACCGTTACAAAAAACTATAAGGGGGCAGTACCCTTATTAAGTTAAACCTCCTCGTCACGTTCCGTCACGTTTTGTGTCACGTTATAAAATTGTCATCCCATTTTCCATTGTAACTCCTTGTTTATACGATTATTATTATAGGTAGAGCACTGGACTTTTAATCCGATGGTCGAGTGTTCAAGTCGCTCACGGCCCACCAAATTGATTTGAAAATTAAAGGCTTGCATGAAAGTGCAGGTCTTTTTTTATTGTAGACGTTATACTTAATTTCAGTTAATTAAGGAGTGATTATGTCTACCGCAAAAGACCAGATAAAACAAATACTTGAAAGTCAGCCTGATGATAGCTCTTATGATGAGATACTGAGAGAGCTCGCCTTTAAACGTATGGTTGATAAAGGGCTGGCGGATATTGCTGAAGGCAAGGTGATATCAAATGATGAAATGAAATCCAGAATTCAATCATGGCATCACTGATCTGGACTGGTGAAGCTGAGCATTGGCTAAAAGATATATATGATTTTATTGCCAAAGATAATGAAACGGCAGCTACAAATGTAGTAACAGGGATTTATGATAAAGCTCAAGTCTTGTTAGATCATCCAGAGATCGGTTACAAATATGAACATGAATCAGAAGAAGATATAAGGATTCTTCTGTACGGTCATTATCGTATTGCATATGTATTAAAAAAGAATCAGGATATTGTCGTGTTAGGTGTGTTTCATGGTTCTCTTCAAATAGAGAATTATTTGATTAACTGAGTAGTACTGCTGAGTGTCTTGAGCGAGCTATAGTCAAATCTGGTGTTTAGCATAATGAATCAAGCGGCATCCTGGTTGTCCTCTGCTACTTCAGTTCCATCTTTAAATTGTACTCCAGCAATCACCTTGGCCAGGTAATTGAATCCGCGTAATCGGCGCCATCTTTTCTCGGCACACATCCCCAGCTTAAACATCATGTGCAGCATGCCATCACGACTCAGGCATCCCTTTGAGCGCTTGGTTCGATGCCGAATAGTTGCAAAGGCAGATTCAATCGGGTTGCTGGTACGAAGGCTCTGCCAATGGGTCGCAGGAAAGTCATAGAAGGCCATGAGTTCTTCATGATCTTGCTGCAAGCACCGGGTGGCCTTGGGGTATTTCGCTTCATACGTCCTGACAAAAAGGTCAAAGGCTTTTTCTGCATCAGCCTTCGTCTCCGCTTGCCAGATGTTGTGAATCGCCTGTTTTGCCTTCGCCTGCGATGCCTTCGGCAAGCAGTTTAATATATTCACCGTTTTGTGCATCCAGCAGCGTTGTTGACGCGTCTCTCCATAGACCTCTTCCAGTGCAGCCCAGAAGCCCATCGCACCATCGCCAATAGCCAGCTTTGGTACATTCATGCCACGGGATTTCAGGTTCAGTGATCCTTATCCAGGCGTTCTTTGTTCCATTGTTGATATCCCTCAGCCCAGATCTTCTTCAAGCGCGATACGGTACTGGCAGAGCCCCTGGGAATCTTGATCGTTACAGGCCCGATCCCGGTTTGCAGGGCACGCATGGGCAGGTGCCCATTACGCACCACACCGGCATGACCGTCTGCGGTACGGCGATGGACATGCTCTGCCAGTAAACCCTGTCGTTCGGCTTCTACGGCCTGCTGGATCAATTGCTGTGCCCCTGCTCTCAACATATCCGTTAATGGATCCAGAATGGCTTCTGGACTATTCAGTTCTACAACGTTATCTTTACTCATAGTGGCGTATCCTTATTTGGTTGGTTTAATGCTTGGTAACATCAAATTAACCCGATACGCCGCTTTTTTTCAAGTGCTTAAACACCAGATTCAGTTATAACTCATAATGAAAAGCCCTGGTAGAGATGTCGGGGCTTTTCATTTTCATTGTTGTTGCTTTCAATTAATGGTTTATCATATCTTAAAGGGTATAGATGAAGGAATTCCTGTCTTGAATAAACTAATTGAGTTGATTGATTTTAATGCCATGCAGATGAATGGGCTGGATGAATGCCAACGCTTGTTTCATGGTCGTGGCCATGCCTATGAAGGTTACGAACATATTAATATTGATTGGTTGTCGCCGATTATCCTGATTACCCTGTATCGTGAGACCGATGAGGATTGGCTTAAACAATTAGCGGAGACCCTGCGTGAAAATATTCCGGCTTGTCATTCTGTGCAGGTGCAGTATCGTCATCAGTATCAGGCACCGATGAAGCTGTTATTGGGTGAAGATATCGCCCACACGATAGTCAGAGAGAATGGCTTGCAGTTTAATATTCAGCTAGGTACTTCACAAAATACGGGCTTATTTCTGGATATGCGTAATGGTCGCGAGTGGGTGCGGTCTCATGCGCTCGACAAAAATGTATTGAATCTGTTTGCCTATACCTGTGCCTTCTCGGTTGCAGCCTTAGCGGGGGGTGCGCGTCGGGTATTGAATGTGGATAATAATAAATCAGTATTGAGTAAGGGGCGGGAAAACCATCGTCTGAATCAGCAGGATACTACGCGGGTCAGATTTGAGGGGGTGGATATCTTTCGCTCCTTTAGCCGTATAAAAAAGCATGGGCCTTATGATCTAATGGTGTGTGATCCGCCCAGCTTCCAGAAGGGTAGTGTGGATATTCGACGGGATTATAAAAAGATCATTCGTCGTATCCCGCAATTTATGCAGCCACAGGGCTTGCTGATGTTATGTCTGAATTCACCGGATCTGGATGAGGCTTTTTTGCATGATGTGATACAACAGGAATGTGCTGATTGCCATTATATTGAAACCATCAATAACCCTGATGTCTTTAAGGAGGCCATGCTGGGCAAGGGGCTGAAGGTGCAGGTTTTTCAGTATCAATAATAGCCCATGCAGGCGTGTGGAAAATCGAAGTTAAATCAGGTTATACTCAATCCCCGTATTTTATTGTGGAAGATAACCATTGACCATCCCTCAACAATACCAACTCGTCGAGACCCGGTTACAGGAAAAGCTGGATAACGGTACGACACGCTGTAATCTTTGTCTGTGGCGTTGTAAAATTGCACACGGTCAACGTGGTTTTTGTCAGGCACATGTCAATCGTAATGGAACACTCTATAACCTGTCTTATGGCATTTTGTCTTCGATTGATATTGATGCGATTGAGGACAAACCGGTCAGGCATTATCGCCCCGGTACGCGGGTGATGTCGGTGGGGAGTTATGGCTGTAGTTTTCGCTGTACGGGTTGTCATAACCTGGATATCTCCTGGGGTGTGGAGGCATTGGATAGTCTGGCAAAGGGTAACTCTACCGAGGCATGGGTATCCGCTCAATCCCTGGTTGAGACGGCTTTGCGGGCAGGTGTGCAGGGTATTGCCTTCACCTATTCCGAACCTGCGGTGTGGCTGGAATATGTGCTGGATGTGAGTCAGTTGGCACATGATGCAGGACTTTATACGCTGTATGTCTCTAATAGTTATGTGACGGATGAAGCTCTGGAGTTGATGGCCCCTCATATTGATGTGCTGTGTTCTGATATCAAGAGTATGAGTGATACCTTTTATAAACACATCTGTCGTCCGGCACGCGTGGAGCAGGTGTTGCATTCTATCAAGAAGGCACATGATCTGGGTATTCATGTGGAGACGCGGACTAATATTATCCCGAGTAAGAATGATTGTGTTGAGGAATATGAGCAGATTGCTTGTTGGGTAAGGGATAATCTGGGGGCTGATAGCCCTTGGCATATCACTCGATTCTTCCCGGCTTATCAGCTGGATCATTTGCCTGCTACCCCGGAGGCCTCTTTATTTGAGGCACAACGGGTGGCTGAAAAGGCGGGTTTGAAGAATGTTTATGTGTATAATGATAAGGGTTGTGACTGCGCTAAGGAGAATGTTTCTATTGAGTCTTATCTCAATGGTAGTGCAGAGGACATCCATCAGGTGAAAAAATGTGCAGCAAGTTGCTGTGGTGATGATGGCATCTTATTAAAGAAATATGAATAAAGAGTTTAGTTATGACTAGAATGGTGCAGTGTGTAGTATTAAAGGAAGAAGCGGAAGGTCTGGATCGACCGCCTCATCCGGGTGATCTGGGTATGCGGATCTATGAGAATGTCTCCAAAGAAGGCTGGAAGAAGTGGCTGGAACGCCTAACCATTATTATTAATGAAAATGGTTTGAATACGGCAGATGTAGAAAGCATTGCTGTGATTGAAAAGCATATGTTGGGCTTTATGTTTGGTGAAGGCGATCATGGTCAGATGCCGGCTGGGTTTAATGCGGGCGGTGGTGGGAAAAAATAGGCGCTACTACGAAGGTCAGTTTATCAAAGGCTTGATGTAAGGCATCAATAACCTCCTGACTGGTTTTTGCGCTGGCAAAGATGTAGCCGGGGTACTGATTACCCTCGGGCAGAGCGACCAGCTCATTGCCATCGCGCATAATAATATCTACTTTTTTAATGTGCTTAACCTTTCTTGCGGCAGGTATGCCTTCAACGCGTCGCAATATGCCTGATTCCTTAACCGGTATCATCATTACCCCGCGAGCCCCCTGTTCTGTTCGCCTGCTGACGGGTTTGCCGATGGCCAGGGCGACGACCAGTTGTTCAAGATTAAATTCTCCCTCCTGATCCAGGCTACGCGCACAATCGCCCCCAATCGTGCGACAGGCGACCTCTAGTATCCAGGCCTCATGCTGATCCAGTCTTAATTCAGCATGTATCGGGCCTGTTTTCAAACCATAACTCTGACAGGCCTGACTAACCCGCTGGATAATCTTTTGTTGATCGGCATGTCCCAGTTGTGAAGGGGTGACATAGATGGTCTCTGCAAAATAAGGCCCGGTTAATGGGTCTGGTTTATCAAACAAGGCGAGTTGATGTAGCGTTCCGCCCTGTAGATAACCTTCAAAGGCAACCTCAATGCCATCAATATAATCTTCAACCAGGATATGCGTATGTTCAAACTCATCGCTGGCATCGGCAATGATAGGCTGGATGCGTTGACAGGCACTAATAAATTCATCCGTATTATTGACACGGATAACGCCTTTACTGGCAGAGAGATTAATCGGTTTAAGTACACAGGGGTAGGGTAGCCCTGTTATCTGTGTTGGCAGGGGCTGGTTAATATTAATCAGGCAATGAAGGGGCACCGGGCAACCCGCCAGGGCAAGGTGGGCTCGCGCCAGATCCTTGCGTCGGGTTAATTTTGCTGCCTCGGGTGGGTTATGCGGTAACTGGAGTTCTTTAGCCACGTATGCTGCCAGTTCCACAGTACTATCATCGCTACCCAGTACACCAACAAAGGGGTGCTTATCGGCATAGCTGAGGATGGCAGCAAGTGATGTTTCGAGATCATCCAGTTCGATATGTAGACCGGCATTCACTTCAGACACCATAGAGTGTTCCCCGCGTGAGGCTATTAGAATCTCTAGTCCCATTGTCTGCGCTGCCCGGATGTAGGGGGCAATGCGGTAGCTATTGGGCTGTGCGATGAGCAGGAGTAGTGGTTTAGTCATGGAAAAAGAGCTTATAATGATCGGAACTTAATCACAATGCCGAGCTTGTTTTTTAGCAGAAAAAATAGGCTTGGGAATCTCTGATCAATTATATACAATTGATCAGAGATTCCCTTGGTAAGTTTGAGCCATGGATCACGCCTCTCTACCAGAGACACGCCGTGAATACATCCATGTGGGCTCCACGCCCGCGCCCATGCGGGCAAGGGTCTTTGGTAGAGAGGCGCAATCCCTGTCTCTTGAGTTAGCGGGACAGCAATAATATGGAGGAAGTAATGAATTTATCTCAGTCAGGTATTCTTGCACCGCTAACCGAGCAAGCGCGGTATTTAGTTTTTTCTATTCGTTCCAGCGAGGGGTTGTCAGATAGCCTGCGGGCATTGGCACAGATGGATGGTCTGCAACAAACGGTTGTTGGGCTGGGGCTCTCTCTGATAAAGGCAGTGGATAAAGAGATCCCTGGTCTACGTTCATTCCCGGTACTTACCGGCAGTGGCATTGATATTCCATCTACACCTGCGGCACTCTGGTGCTGGTTGCGGGGTACTGATCGGGGTGATCTGTATCATCGTTCACGAAAAATTGAGGCGCTGCTCTATCCCGCATTTAGTCTCGATAATGTTATTGATTCATTTCAGTATAAAACAGGAAATGATATGACAGGCTACGAGGATGGCACTGAAAACCCTCAGGGTGAGGATGCGATTAATGCTGCACTGGTGCAGGGGCAAGGTGAGGGACTTGATGGTTCGAGTTTTGTTGCGGTGCAACAATGGCTGCATGATTTTGATGTCTTTGATTTGATGACGGTGGAGCAACAGGATAATAGTGTTGGTCGACAGATTAGCGATAATGAAGAGATTGATGATGCTCCGGTATCAGCACATGTTAAGCGTACGGCGCAAGAAGATTTTGATCCAGAGGCTTTTTTGTTGCGTCGTTCAATGCCTTGGTCTGATGCGATGTCTGCAGGTCTGAATTTTGTTGCCTTTGGCAAGACGTTGGATGCCTTTGAGGCACAATTAAATCGTATGATTGGGCAGGATGATGGTGTGGTTGATGCGCTGTTTGATTTCACTCAGCCCTTGAGTGGTAGCTATTTTTGGTGTCCTCCGGTGAAGGATGGGCATCTGGATTTATCCATTCTGGATCTTTGAGTGAGTGGCAGACTAGCGATCTTCGGTGCCAGGCTTGAAAAAAGGTAGGGAAGGTTGTTGCGGTCTCAGCTCAGGATAAGCTCTTGTTGTTGTAGACTTGTTAGCAATGGCGGGATAGCCGTTTCCAGATCTTGAACAGAACCTTGATAGACTGTGTTGGCTAGTTTTTTTAGTATCTGTCTTAATGGCTGCTCTGATGATTCCTGTAGTTGTTGAATGAGTTGTGCGGTAAGAGGGTTGACTTCGATAAAGTGTACCTCGTCGTCTTTCTTACGAAAGATCAGAAAACAATGAGCTTGTTCCGATATCACTGGTGTCGAATTATCTGGGCTGATGGTGTGTACCGGCCAATGATAACAGGCGAGTTGTGCGGTGGGATTGAGCACTAATTTATTATCAAGTCGATCACCTGATTGATCCGGTATGACTACGGTATCCAGATCAGCCGTATCCGTTTTTACGCTGAGTTCGATCCATTCATAGTGCATAAACTCATACAGCCAGGGGTATTGCGGCAAGGGTTCGGTTGTTTTTGTTTGTAGCCATGCAAGAAATGTTGCGGGAATATCACGAAACAAGGGGCTGGGGCTATGACTCTCGGCAAAGCCCTGTTTAGTCAGCTTGTGCCATGCTTTGTTACCCAGAATGTCATGGGTAATGGGGAAGCAGTTAAGTAGAAAGCTGTTGAAGTTATTAAAGATTAGATCTTCGTAAACTTGCATACGTTGTGGGTCTGCACCTTCAGGAGCGGGATTTACTGCGGAGTTACGTAGATGCTGGGCGAACTGGTGTTGGTAGTCCTGATAGCTTTTTCGCTCAGGCGACTTGTTCATGTTTTCCTGCTTCTATTTGTAATTGGGCAATACGTTCTACCTCGGGTAACAGGGTGGATAATGGCGGGATGTTGAAATCGCGTTCCAACAGTGTAGGGTGTATTCCGATCTGTTGATAGGTATAGGCCAATAGTTCCCACACCGATTCAATAACATCGGCTCCGTGGGTATCAATAATCAGGTCTTGGCTCTTTTGATAGTGCCCTGCCATGTGCATATAGACGACTCGTTCAGCCGGGAGTTGCTGGATAAACGGGTGTGGATCAAAGTTAAAATTGATGCTGTTGACATAGATGTTATTCACATCAAGATGTAAATCGCAATCAGCCGCCTTCAGTACAGCACAGATGAATTCAGCCTCGCTCATCTCAGCCATTGGTGGTGCGACATAGTAAGAGGCATTTTCAATCGCGATACGGCGTTGCAGGATCTCTTGTACGCGTCGAATGCGGCTGGCTACATGCTCGACTGCATCGAAGGTAAATGGAATGGGTAACAGGTCGTACAGGTGTCCTTCATCGCTACACCATGACAGGTGTTCGGTGTATAGGGGGATATTGTATTCATCCAGAAAGTGCCCGATGCGTTGTACAAACCCCTCGTCCAGTGGATCCAGGCTACCGAGTGACAACGACAAGCCATGTGCCACGACAGGACGTTCGGTAGAGAAATGGCGTAATTGCTTACGCCATTGACCACCGACCTCCATCCAGTTCTCGGGTGCAAGCTCGAAGAACTGGATAGCATCCGGAATTGTGCGGCTCAGGTCATTAATAAGTTCACGTCGTAGACCCAGACCCGCACCTTGCAGGACAGCATTCATCTCTCTTGCCTACATGCCGCCACACTTGCCTTCTTTCATTTTATCTTTTTTCTTGTCCATATCCATCTTCATGCTGCCGCCACACTTGCCTTCCTTCATCTTGCTTTTGTCCATATCCATTTTCATGCTGCCGCCGCACTTGCCTTCCTTCATCTTGCTCTTGTCCATATCCATTTTCATGCTGCCGCCACACTTACCTTCTTTCATCTTGCTCTTGTCCATATCCATTTTCATGCTGCCGCCGCACTTACCTTCTTTCATCTTGCTCTTGTCCATTTTCATCTTCATGTTACCGCCACACTTGGCTTCACCACATTTGCCTTCGGCTGATTTGTCATCAGCGGATGCGACCTGGTAGCCTGATGCCATGACATTGGCTGAAAATGGGTTTTCACTGGCAAGTGCAGGGGTCATGCTGATAACTGCGGTTAGTGCGAGTGATAGGGTTGTTAATTTTTTCATTTGATTACTCCGTGGTTAAGGTCTTTATGGTTTATATGATTCTATATTATGTTGTATACGTTTTCGTGTTTGTTCAGAAAGTCCGCCTTCTGTATCCTTGTTATCCAGTGTTTGACGAGATAAATGGTGCATGGCGTGAGTTAAAAATCCAATCTGTTGCTCAAAACGGCGACAATTAGTACACATCCATAAATGAATGCGTAAACCCAGACGATCACGCCAACGTAACGGTTGATCTTGATGTCTGGATATTAAATAGCTCGCTTGTTTACAACTTAGGATGGTTTAACTCCTGTTTTTTCAAAGCACTTCCGAAGTCCCATACGGGCACGGTAAAGCATAGTCCATAGGTTGGTCGGGCTAATATCAAGATCCTGACACACTTTTTCACTTTTTTCCTCCATTACCTCGCGCATTAAAAAAGCATGGCGCAGGCGCGGTGGAATTTTATCCAGGCATTCTTGTAATACGCGCCAGAATTCTCCCTGTTCTAACATGGATTCAGGCTTTCCCCAGTCCTTTAAGGTAAAGCTCCAATGCCCCTCATCGACAAAGTGATCGCTAAAGGGATCATTGTCGTACCAGTCATCAGGCAAAGGGACCTCACGTTGGGAGCGACGAAAGTGATCAATAATCTTGTTTTTGAGGATGCCGGTTAGCCAGGTGCGTACCGAGGCTCGACCACTAAATTTACTCCAGCCTTGCAGGGCTGCAACCAGGGTTTCCTGTACTGCCTCTTCGGCCAGATGTGGATTACCCAGTCGTAATAGGGCAAAGCGATAAAGCACATCGCCGTGTTCATCCAGCCAGGTGTTGGCGGGGTGACTTCTGTTATCAGTTGGGCTATGTTGTTCCATTATAGCGAGGTAAGTATTGAATGATGTGTTTAGCCTAACAAAGTCTAGATGTCTCGTATATATCAATCTATAACAGGGCATTGGTGAGTGGTACCCTACCAGGGATATTGGTGCGTGGTACGCACCCTACCTATTAAGTGGTAGGGTGCGCAGTGCGCACCAAATAAATCTAAATGAGTCAAAGAATGCAATTATTTCTGTCAGGTTTTTCCATGTAAAAGGACTAACTATAAATAGTACGCACCCTACATATTTAAGGAGAATAAATAATGAAGATGATGTTACTCAGGATACACGGTTGGTTAAACCTGACTCGTAGTATGGATTTTATTGCACCCTTGTTGTTACGGCTTTATCTGGCTCCGATATTCTGGATGGCGGGTACGAATAAAATTACTCATATGGAGGGTACGATTGAGTGGTTTGCTAATCCTGATTGGGGGCTGGGACTACCTTTTCCAGAACTGATGGCATGGCTGGCAACATCAACCGAGATTGTGGGTTCGGTATTACTTTTACTGGGTCTGGGTGTGCGTTATATATCGGTACCATTAATGGCGACGATGGTGGTTGCTGCATTAACAGTGCATTGGCAGCATGGCTGGCTTGCCATTGCGGAGGGTACTGGGAGTTTATTTGCTAATGATCGGAGTGTTGCTGCGATGGAGCGGTTGCAAAGTGCCAGAGAGATCCTGCAGGAATACGGGAATTATGAGTGGCTGACTGAGCATGGTAGTCTTGCCATGTTGAATAACGGGATTGAGTTTGCCGCCACCTATTTTATTATGTTATTGGTGTTGTTTTTTGTTGGTGCGGGGCGTTATTTGAGTGTAGATTATTGGGTGCATCGCAAGATGGTTGGCGCGTAGAGATTTGCGGTGCGCAATGCGCACCCTACCGATGAAAGGTAGGGTGCATACCACGCACCATTGAATTTATGGCTTATACCCGGGATTACCCTTAACACCAATAATCTTGGGTGTGTTCAGATGATCAATGCGAATGGTTTTCTTACTGGTTAGGTATTCTTCAACAACATCCCATACTGGTCTACCCTCTAGTGGCCGACCAACACTGGCCCAGCCGGCTACTGGATATTCCTTGTTGGGCATCAGTGCTTGTCCATTGAGTTCCATATCATTGATGCGTTGACCAATCTTTTTATGTGGATTAATGCTGTAGCGTAGACCGCCAACGCGCACCATATCACCGCCTTGTTGGTAGTAGGGATCTATATTAAACAGGTTGTCGGCGACATCTTCCAGAACTTCCTTGATGCGTCCACCCGTAACCATGTCAACGGATACGGTTGGATAGGTGATAGCGGTTTGACTCATCACCTGTTCGAAGGTAATGGGTTCACCGGGTAATACACTCACTCCCCAGCGAAAGCCGGGTGAGAGTGATATCGGTGCATCCATAACCTCGATCAGTGCATCACAGATAAGCTGGTCAAAGGTACCATTGAAATTTCCACGACGGTAGAGCAGACTGTCGGTGATGGCAAGTTCCCGTTGCAGATTATCCAGATAGGGTGCGCGAACCTTGTTGATGTACGCCTCCATCTCTGGGTCAGCCTCAATCAGGTTAGAAAATACTGGCAGCAGTTTATAACGGAAATCGCGTACACGACCATTTTTTACATCAAAGTCGAGCACAGCGAGGAACTTGCCATTTGAACCGGCATTAGTGACCAGTGTCTTGCCACCCAGGTTATTAACAATAGTGGGTGACGGGATGGCATCATGCGTATGTCCGCCCATGATGGCATCAATACCCGTTACACGGCTGGCCATCTTCAAATCAACATCCATGCCGTTATGTGATAGCACCACAACAACCTGAGCACCTTCACCCCGAGCTTTGTTAACCATCGCCTGCATATTTTCATCCTGTATACCAAAACTCCAGTCCGGAATCATATAGCGGGGATTGGCAATCGGGGTGTAGGGGAATGCTTGTCCAATAATGGCGGTAGGGATGCCGTTAATATTACGAATAACATAGGGCTTGAATATGGGGTCACCCCAGTTATTATCAACGACATTTTGTGCTACAAAATCGATTTTCCCCTTAAAATCATTATTAATGATTTCCTGCACACGTTCGGCACCAAAGGTCATCTCCCAGTGCGATGTCATTATATCCACGCCGAGTAACAGTTGTGCATCAACCATATCCTGTGCGTTGGTCCATAATGCTGTGGCTGACCCCTGCCAGGTATCACCACCATCCAATAACAGGCTGTTTGGACGTTGTGCGCGAATTTTTTTCACCAGGCTGGATAGATGAGCAAAGCCACCAACCTTACCAAATTTCTTCGATGCCTCAGTGAAATCAATATAAGTCAGGGCATTGGCCTCGGCAGAGCCTGGCCGGATGCCATAGTGTTTGAGCAGGTTTTCTCCCACTAGATGTGGCGGTTGTCCACGCATACTGCCAATGCCCAGATTAATATTGGGTTCACGAAAGTGAATCGGCATTAATTGCGCATGGCAATCGGTGTAATGCATTATCGAGACATTGCCAAATGCGGGTAATTCATACAGATCGGCGGGATTGTTTCCGCTCGTCATAAAACGATTACCATTGTTTGTGCTACAGCCTTCGAGTTGTAAGGTGGATACGCCTGCAACAGCAAGCATCTGGATAAATTCTCGACGTGAAATATTCATAAACTTCTACTTGTTAATTATTGCCCTGTTGAAAAAAAACCCGACTCATAGAGCCGGGTTTTTTATTGCTCGGCATGCTTGTGATTACTGGCGCATACCCGGTCCATTAACCTCAATACCATTACTCATGTAAGTAAGATAATACTCTAAAGCTTTGTATTCATCACTCTGAGCCTTAAGAGGTTTGAATCGAACCTGTTTGTTACAGCCACCAAAGCGACGATGTACGGTACCAAAACCGCCCAGATCACCCTTGCCTTTGGATTCCCATTTTTTACGATAAACAGGGAAATGACTCAGGTTGCCTAGAGCAGGACTTAGCAGATTACCGCGAGCCATGTTACCGGCATTATACATATGGCAATCGGCACAGGACATGTTGAGCTGACCACGTTTGGCAAAGAAATTCTGTTTGCCTCGTTCCAGTATAGCCAATGCCCGAGGGTCGTTAGGCACCTTGATAGCCAGTTTATTACCCCTTGAGGTATAGGACATATAGGCAGAGATCGCGGCTATCTTGTTTTTCTTCCACTTCAGTGGTTTCTCACCATTGTGGCTGCGACAAGCGTTGATATCCTGTTCCAGGGTGCGTACGGTACCGGACTTGGCATCAAAGTAGGGATAGTTTTGACGAATACCAATGCCTCCATTTGGAAAACAGCTGGCATAAGTCTTACCATTAGCGAAAGGCTTTTCGAATAAGTCTTTGCCGATATCCAGCCCGATCTCATAAGGGGCAAACTCCTCGATGGACTCCCATTCAACACGTCTTACCTTATCAATGCCATAGATGCCATTGCTGAAATCCTGGAATGTAGTATCTGGAAAGCGCTGTTGATAATAGGATTGAAAGGCCTTCATTTCAGCCTCGGGTGATGCCTGTAACGCCCCTGAGTTGATGCTCAGAAAGGTTAGTGCGGCTGCAAATAATGCGGTTTTTTTCATGTTCATTGCTCCACTAGAGAGTTGTATGTTTATGATTTAGCGGATTGCAGCTTCTGCTGATGCGCTTTCGCCTTTATTATCCACCCAGCTTAGTTTCAGTATGTCGCCCTTGGCTACATTCTTGAGTTCGAAGGCGAGATAAGGATTCTTGGAGACAGCCGGCCCCCATTGTGCGGTAAAGACGGTATTGCCCTTCACATCACAAACAACTTCCTGGATGAAATGAGCGGGGATCTTCTTACCTGTTTTTTTGTTTTTGCGAAACCCGGTTTCCATCGGGTGACTGATGAGTGCTTTTACCTTGGTGACATCGCCACTCAGTTTTGCACGAATCTTGATTGATTTTGCCATGTTGTACTTCCTCTAGAATTAATGTAAACGATCAGCTTGTGTTGCGAGACTAACCGCCACAACCACCAATCGTTACCTTGACCTCTTTCTGAGTGCTATATAGCTTGCCATTCGACTTAACCACAGCAATCACATTTGAGGTCTTACCCAATTTGATACGGGTGGCTACAAAAGGATTTGAGTGCTCAGTCAGTTGAAAGGATGCCGCCATTGGGTTGACATTCTTTTCAGCAATAATACTGATGGCATCGACGTGGTGATCCATATCAGCAGAGACGGTGATCTGCACGACGGCACCATTTTCAGCAATGTCCGGAGCCTTGAGGTGGATCTTGCTACTGCTGTCACGTTTGTCTGTGGCATACATGGCATTTAAGGCATCACCAACTGAGGTGGCACTAAAGGCACTTTTAGGCCAGGCAGCCAATACGCTGCGTGGGGTGAGTAATCCTGCGCTGATACCTGTGCCAATAACACCCATGGCCAGTGTACCTTTCAAAATTGTTCTACGTTTCATGCTAGTCACATGTATTCTCCTGGGAAATCTCTTTAGTTCTTCAGTTTATAGCGAGTATATGTAGGCGGTAATCTTGTCGATATCGCTATTACTCAGAATTTTATGCCGTCCAAATGGAGGCATCATACTGTTGGGGTTGTTGGCCGTTGAATCCCAGATCTGGGCACGAAGCCTGGATTTATCAGGGTAACGATCTTTCATTGCAATTAATGCGGGACCAATATTACCCGGTAATTTTCCACCAGCAATGGCATGACAGGCCAGACAGTTTCCTTTTTTTCGATTAAAGGCCAGTTTCTTGCCTTCAGCAATGACTGACGCTTCTGATGCTGAGGCAACGCTTACTGGGATCATTGTAAGGCCGGTGAGTATACTGGCTATTGATATAGCAGTAATGGTTTTAAACGCGGATTTCCGCATTGCACTCTCCTTAAAAATCTAAAGTTCGTAGTAGTGTTAAAACGATAACATCATCCCTGAATATCACAAGCATTTTAATGTGGTATTAGTCTCAATCCAGATTTGATGACCTAGACTATAACTCCGAGTTTTTGTTTCGTCAAAGGGGAATTGATATATGCATGCTACATTAGTATATTAGAGTTTTCTGTGACTTGGTTTTTATTCATTGCTATGAGGGCGATTTCTTTTTAGCTCAGAAAGTCGAGCGGTAATTCGCTCCCGGTCAGTGATGTGTAAATTACTGGATTCCAGTGCCTGTTTTAGTTGACCGATTGCAGCTGCAACGTTTCCACTGAGTAAAAAATATTCAGCCATGGACTCTTTGGCGATGGCGGTATTACCGGATTGATATAACGTATCAGCAAACAGGTACCAGGCATCAGATTGATAAGCGGATGTCTGTTGAGTTAATGGCTTCAATAAGGACAATGCTTTGGTGAATTGTCTTTGTTGTGATAGCAGGCGACTATAATCAAGGATCAACACAGGGTTGTTAAAAAAGGTGTCGTATGCGGCCTGATAATAAGCAAGAGCTTGTTGGGAGTTGCTGGCATCATTTTCTACACGCGCTAATGCCAGTATGAATTGTATCTCGTCCGGATGTTTTTTGACCAATGAAGATAAGATGTTACGTGCTTGTGAATAGCGCCCCGTTTTTTGTAGGATCAGGGCCTGGCCGTAACGGGCTGCATCTTTAACCAACGGGTTATTACTATCTTGCTTGCTGAGTTGAAATAGGGTTTGTTGTGGGTCTGTGGTGTAGCGGGTTAGTAATTTAATTCGAGCAAGGTGGAAACCTAATGAATCCCGTCGCCCCTGCCCCTTTTGATGTCGGTTTCGATCCTGGGCATTGGCGATACGTTCATCGGTAACAGGATGGGTGCTCAGGAAAGGTGGGATTTGATTTCCGGAATAACGGCTTTGTTGTTGCAGGCGGAGAAAGAAATCAGACATGCCGGTGGCATCAATGTTGGCTTGATGCAAGATTTGCATGCCGATAGAATCGGCTTCGCGTTCATGGCTACGGGAATAATTTAACTGGTTTTGTATTGAACCGGCTTGCACACCAATGATGGCTGCCTGCGCTGCTGCCGGGCTTTGGCTGCCGATTAATATGGCTGCCAGCATGGCTGCCGCTGTGGGCAGGCTGAGTTTTTGTGCCAAGGCATAATTGCGTGCCGCATGGCGTTGGGATATGTGCGCCATCTCATGTGCCACCACGCTGGCAAGTTCACTTTCAGTTTGGCTGGCGAGAATAAGTCCGGTATGTAAGGCAATAATGCCACCGGGTGCGGCAAAGGCATTGATTGAGGGATCATCAATAATGTAGAAGGACAAAGGGTAGGGGGTTTTTACCCAGCCGAGTAGTTGGTTAGTGAGTGAGTCCAGATAACTGCGCAGATCGGGGTCTTGTACTAATAGTCCGTTGTGCTGCAGGTAGGCAACTAGTGCCTGACCCATTTCTCTTTCTTGTTGTAGTGGTAGTGCCTGTTGTGAGGGATCGCCGAGTTCAGGCAATGTACTCAGTTCATTGCGTTCGTCATTGGCATCGCCTGGGTTTGAAATTAATAATCCGATGCTTATTAGTAGGGGGGTAAAGAAGGTTTTCATGTGCTGTTGTTATTTCCACGTTTTGCGCGTTCCACGTTTTGCATGCCATCCTCGCGCATGCGGGGATCTGGTTTTGGTAGGGTGCGTATTACGCACCTTTCATACTCGACCACTGTAGAATAAAAAGGTTTCCCGCGCCATTGAATAATTTTGTGCGCCAGTATATAATTAAATGCTTATATACGATAGGGTTTAAGATGAGCAATGGATGCGGTTAAAGATATTAGTGTCAATGATCTGGCTGATCTACTGAAGACCTCTGAGGTTCCTGTGCAGTTACTGGATGTTCGTACGGTTGCTGAAATGTCACAGGGTATTATTCCCGGCGCTTTATTGGCATCACCGGCTAACATGGGGTTAGCAATAGAATATACGGGTATTACCGTTATTTACTGCCGTTCGGGTATTCGCTCTGCACATGTTTGCCGCTTATTGACGCAGCAGGGGTGCGGTCATGTGCTGAATTTACGACATGGTATTATCGCCTGGGCAGGTGCAGGTTTATCTATTACGAGACCCGATGAAGGTTTTTTTTCCTGATTTATATGCTATTTTTTTGCACAAAACTTGCCTTTTCACTGTATTTGCCTTATAAAGTGGGTCTCGGGATTGTGGCTCTTTAGGTTCCATGACCGTTTAACCCAGAATTATTTTAAGATTGAGGAATTTAAGCAATGGCTAATTTTGATGACGAACTGGATGCATCCGGTTTAAACTGTCCCCTACCAATCCTGCGTGCCAAGAAGTCTTTGTCGGCACTGGAATCAGGTAAGGTTCTGCATATTATCGCTACTGATCCGGGTTCTATTAAGGATTTTGAGGCCTTTGCCAAGCAGACCGGCAATGAGCTGATTGAATCTCGTGAAGAGGGTGGTAAATACCACTATCTGATCAAAAAATCTTGATTAAATATTAATGAGACCTTTACACGATAGATTCACAAGTAAAAATGGCTTAAATTTCGCTGCTTTTCGTTAGAAAACTTGTCAATATCTAGATATTAACTGCGTTTCCTGCCTCAATCAGAAAAATTTTAGCATATTTTTCTTTTGCGCCTCTATCGTGCAAAGGTCTCATAATTAAGATTGATGAAAAGCCCCGGTTTACCGGGGCTTTTTTGTGCGCGTGGTAAAAAAACAGCAAAAAGTTCATTTATTTTCTAAAGTAATTTGATATCGGGGCGATAGTAATCCGAATTTATTAAAAAATGCAGAAAAATCAGCAAGTACGCTGGTATTGATGATAATCAACAAAACGTGTTGCATTTTAACAACAAATATAGATCCTGCTGGAGGAGATAAATAGTATGAAATACTCATTTAAATTGAGCTTGGCTACCGTGGCTGTCAGTGCATTACTGACTGCACCTGTTGTACAGGCAACTAATGGTTACTTTTCGATTGGTTACGGTGCTAAGGCGCGTGGCATGGGTGGTGTGGGTGTTGCTCTGCCACAGGATGCTATCGCAGGTGCAACTAATCCGGCGGGTATTGCCTTTACCGGTAATCGTATTGATGTGGGTCTTGAATTATTTCAACCCTTTCGTAGTTCGACTCTGGATGCCAGAGGCTTGGATGTGAATGCCGCAACTGCGGGTGCGGTTCCTGGTCAGGGTATGCGCTCTACCGTTAAGAGTGGAGCGAATCTATTTGCGGTACCTAACTTTGGTGCAGTAATGAGGGCTGGTAAGGTGTTGACCTTTGGTTTGAGTGCTGTGGGTGCAGGTGGTATGAACACGCGTTATTCAACCAATCCTTACTCGTCTGCTCTGGCTCCCGTTATTGGTGATACCAGCAGTAATAATTTCGGAGTGGGTGGGCAATCTGGTTTTGCTGGTATGTATGAGCTTATGGGCGGGAATGTTGCTGCGATAGATGCTAATCTTGCTATGTTGTATAACGATCCTACGGTTGGTTCAACCGCAGGTGTGAATCTGGCGCAGTTGATTGTGGCACCAACCGTTGCCTACAGTATCAACAAGAAGAATAGTGTTGGTGCTTCACTGCTATTGGGTTATCAGCGTTTCCGTGCCTATGGTCTGGGTCTGTTCCGTGCCTTTTCTGCTGATCAGGCCAATCTGACTAACGTCGGTGATGATCAGGCCTTTGGTTTAGGTGTTCGTGTGGGTTGGACGGGTAAGGTCACCAATGAACTGACCTTGGGTGCAACGGCTGCTTCCAAAATCTATATGCAGAAGTTCAAGAAGTATTCGGGTCTGTTTGCCGAGGGTGGTGCTTTTGATATCCCGGCTAACTTTGCTCTGGGTCTGGCTTATAAGGCAAGTGATAAAGTGACACTGGCCTTTGATGTGGAGCGTATCCTGTACACCGGTGTGGCCGCTATTTCTAATCCTGGTCCAACGGCTGATGAGTTTTTTAATGGTTTAACAGGTGCGTTGACGGGGCCAAGTTCATGTGGTGCGGGAGGTAATGAAGCCTGTGTTACTAAAGGCATGGGTAACTCCAATGGCTTTGGTTTTGGCTGGGATGATATGACGGTCTACAAGCTGGGTGTGGATTATGTCTACAGCAAACAGTGGACCTTCCGTGGCGGCTTTAACTACGGTAAGAGCCCGATTGCTAATAAAGAAAACCTGTTTAATATTCTTGCCCCTGGTGTTGTAGAGAGACAGATGACTCTGGGCTTTACTTATAGTCCAAGTCGGAATAACGAGATCACTGTGGGTTATATGCATGCCTTCCGTAAGGATCAGTCAAATGTATACGCAGGCACAGGCGGTTTTACTGGGTTTAATTACCAGGCTGACATCGGTATGTCACAGAACTCCCTTGATGTCAGTTACGCATGGAAGTTTTAATATCTGAGCAAGGCTTGTATCAAGTATTGTAATGAAATAAACAGGCTGCATCTTTAATAGGTGTGGCTTGTTTTATTTGCATGTTACCTTAATAAGTAGTGTGAATATACTCGCAACGGCGATCAAGTTTCCGAGCACTTGGTCGACTTAATGAGACGCGCATCACAGTATGGATGAATAAATTATTATGAATAAAATTAGTTTCAAACCCAGTATTACACGAACCCTGCTTATGGCCTCTGTTGTATTCTGGATTGTGGCAGGTTTTGTATTCCCTGTGTTTGCTGAGCTTTATATGAGTTGGCAGCCCGGTATTTTAGTCTGGGGTGTTATCTGTATCGTTTTGGGCGCTGCCTTGGGTTTTACTAATTACTTGATGGTGGATGTTATTCTGCTACAGAAGTTGAAGGTAATCTCCATTATGGCGCAGGCGATGAGTGAGAATGATATCAATCAACACTGTGACCTGAAGAGTGATGACCTTATTGGTGAAATTGCAGACGGGTTTAATCACATGGCGGATAATCTGCGTAATATTGTCGGTGAGATCAGTGGTGCGACCAGCCAGTTGGCATCGGCTGCGGAAGAGATGTCTGCCATTACCGATGAGGCGGGTAATTCTGTTGCACATCAGCAAAGTGAGATTGAGCATGTGGCGACATCGATGAATGAGATGATGTCGACAGTGCATGAAGTGGCCAAACATGCGACTGAGGCAGCGGCCTCGGCACAACAGGCGGATGCGGCGGCGAGTTCGGGTGCCTTGGTGGCAGTGAATGCTATGGGTGGTATTGATGCGCTAGCCAATCAGGTGGAAGAAGCGGCACAGGTGATTCATAAGTTGGAACAAGAATCTGAGAGCATTGGTATGGTGCTGGATGTGATTCGTGGCATTGCCGAGCAGACCAATCTGTTGGCACTGAATGCCGCCATTGAGGCGGCGCGTGCGGGTGAGCAGGGCCGTGGTTTTGCTGTGGTGGCTGATGAGGTGCGTACCCTGGCTAGCAGAACGCAGGCATCGACTGAGGAGATTCAGAAGATGATTCAGCGTCTACAAATAGGGGCCGGTAATGCGGTACAGGTGATGGATGCCGCACGTACCAGTGCTAAGGATGGTATGGAACAGGTTGAGCAGGCAGCTGAGGCATTAGGTGAGATTGCCGGTGAAGTGGCCGCAATTACCGATATGAATACACAGATTGCCAGTGCGGCTGAAGAACAGAGTGCCGTTACCGAAGAGATTAATCAGAATGTAGCCAATATCAAGGAAGTGGCTGATCAGACCTCGGCAGGTGCACAACAAACCGCCTCTGCCAGTGCTGAATTGGCACGTCTATCGGCTCAGTTACAGAGCTTGATGGGACAGTTCAAGATGTAGTGTGTTAGAGCATTGCGGTTATATAACCCCGCCCTTGTGGCGGGTTTTTTATTGGTGCGTACCACGCACCATAAAATTTTATTTGTATATTAAGCTGATTAATAGGTACTATTAGTTAAATGAATCTCCTTTGAGAATATAAATATGGCAGATCGTAGATTACAGGTGTTTTATACCGTGGCTCAGATGTTGAGTTTTACCAAGGCAGCGGATAACTTGCATATGACGCAGCCTGCAGTAACTTTTCAGGTGCGGCAACTGGAAGAATATTTTAATACGCGTTTATTTGATCGTACTCACAACCGGATTAGTTTGACGGATGCAGGGAAACGGGTTTTTGAGTACGGAGAACAGATATTCACCTTGTATGCGGAGATGGAAAACGCAGTGCGTGAAGTTACCGGTGACGTTAGTGGTGCCCTGATTATTGGTGCCAGCACCACCATTGCTGAGTATATGCTGCCATCCCTGTTGGGGGATTTTAAGCACAAGTACCCGGAGGTTAACTTGCAACTCAAGGTGTCGAATACCGATGGTATTGTCTCTATGGTGGAGAATAATGTGATTGATCTGGGGGTGGTCGAGGCTCCGGTGATGAACAAAAATCTGGTGGTAGAGGTCTGTCGTAATGACAAATTGGTCGCCATTGTATCGCCTAATCACCCGTTGGCAGGTGAGGTTGAGGTGGATATCGCACGTTTGCTTGAGTATCCGTATATTTGCCGTGAAGAGGGCTCGGGTACGCGCGAGGTTATCAATGAGTATATGAATGCAGCTAATGTGGATCTAAGCGGTTTGCATATCTCGATGGAATTAGGGAGTCCGGAGGCGGTTAAGGGCACCGTTGAGGCGGGTATGGGGGTGTCGATTGTATCCGGTGCAACGATTAATAAAGAGCTGGAGTTAGGCACCCTAGTGGCGCTAAATTTAAATCCACCGCTGGAAAGGCCATTTTCCTTTGTGCATCAAAAACAGAAGTTCAGGCATCGGGTAATGGATGAATTGCTGGAATTTGCGCGTAACCACTGTAAGGAACACCTGAATGATGAAATTTAATAAACAGGAGAAATGTTTGTGACGGCATGGGAAGAAGGGTTATTGAAGATTTGTAGCACTCTATCGGTACAAGATCGTGGCACCTTGTTGTCATTTGCTGGTTTTCTGGTACAGCAGGGTCGGGGTGTCGATATGGAACTACCATCGGCTTTGCCTGTTGTGCAGGAAAAACCCGTATTGGCTAAGCCGGAGAATATAGCAAGACCTGATGATGAGTCGACAGTTGCTGCACTCAAGCGTCTGTCGGCAATCTATCCGATGTTGGATAAGAATATCCTGCTGGATCAGACTTCTTCGTTGATGATTAGTCACATTATGCAGGGTAAGGATAAGAAAGGGGTTATTGATGAACTGGAGCAGATATTCAAGGATGAGTATGCGCGGTTAGAAGAACAGATGGAAAGCGAGTAGATATGAACGTGTTGCGTGCCTGGTTTGATCGTTATTTTTCTGATCCACAGGTGGTTATACTGAGTTCGGTATTGCTATTTGGTCTGTTTGTCGTGTTGATTATGGGCAATATGCTGGCACCGGTGCTGGCGGCAATCGTGATCGCCTATTTATTAGGCGGCCTGGTTAATATTCTGGTGCGTAAGGGGATGCCAAATTTGTTTGCTGTCATCCTGGTATTTGTTTTGTTTCTGTTTTTTTTGTTATTTGCCTTCTTTGGTTTGATACCTAGCCTTTCCAATCAGATTACACAGTTGATTCAGCAGTTTCCTGCTATGGTGGGCAAGGGGCATGAGGTGATGACACGCTTACTGGAGACCTATCCAAACGCTGTGTCCGAACAGCAGTTGAATGAGTTGATGACGGGTATTCGTGCCGAAATCGCTTCCTTTGGACAACGTATGCTGAGCCTGTCACTGGCCTCTATTATGGGGTTGGTTACCCTGTTGGTGTATCTTCTGCTGGTTCCTTTATTGGTGTTTTTCTTTCTCAAGGACAAGAGATTGATTATTGAATGGTGTGCTAGTTTTTTACCGAAGGAACGTGGGCTGTCTACTCAAGTCTGGTCTGATGTGAATCAACAGATTGGCAATTATGTCCGTGGCAAGGCATGGGAAGTGGTGATTGTTGGTCTGGTGACCTATGTTGCCTTTTACTGGATGGGTTTGGAATACGCCGTGTTATTGTCTACCCTGGTGGGGCTTTCCGTTATTGTGCCTTATATTGGCGCGGCAGTTGTTACCATTCCGGTCTTTGTTATTGCTTATTTTCAGTGGGGCTGGGAAGCCGATCTAGCTTATCTGATGTTGATTCATGGTGTGATTCAAGCCGTGGATGGCAACGTGTTGGTACCTTTATTATTTTCCGAGGTGGTTAATCTGCATCCGGTTGCCATTATTGTTGCAGTATTGGTCTTTGGCGGTCTGTGGGGGTTTTGGGGCGTGTTCTTTGCGATTCCATTGGCAACCCTGGTGCAGGCGGTGTTGAAGGCGTGGCCTTGTAGTCGTTCTGATTCAGAGGCGGTAGAGGGTTCTTGAGTCAGGGTATGCGTTCCCACGCAGAGCATGGGAACGAGAGCTATTACGCATGTGTCTGGTTCCCACGCAGAGCATGGGAACGAGAGCTATTACGCATGTGTCTGGTTCCCATGCTCCTGCGTGGGAACGGGGTGGTCACTCTCCATTTCGATTGATCTCACGAATACGTTGCAGAACTTCGTCGATATGTCCCTTGACCTTAACCTTGCGCCATTCTTCCCGTAAGATACCTTTTTGATCGATAAGAAAGGTGCTGCGTTCAATACCCATGACCTTCTTTCCATACATATTCTTTTCCTTGATGACATCATACAAGCCACATAGAACTTCATCCTGATCGGACAGAAGTTCGAAGGGAAAGCCCTGTTTTTCCTTGAAACGCTGATGGGAGGTAACGCTATCTCTGGAAACGCCAAACACCACGGTCTTGTTACGCTTGAATTTATTGTATTGATCGCGAAAGTCCTGCCCTTCCTGGGTACAGCCTGGCGTGTTGTCTCTGGGGTAAAAATATAACACAATGTTTTTACCAATATAGTCGGACAGGGTGATATTCTGCTCGCCCGTGGCGGCAATGGTGAAGTCCGGTGCTTTTTTGTTGAGTGTTGGTGTGCTCATGGTCAAAATAGTCCTGTTAGTCTTTGATCGGTTCAATCACTGCATCCAGGTTGAGTTGGTCACAGAACTCCATGAACTCTTCACGTAGACTGGCGATGCGGATATCGGCAGGGATGTTGACGGTAATATGGGCAGAAAACATGGGTGACCCGGTGTGTGCGGCAGCATAGGCGGTGGTTGACAGTTCCTGGATATTAATCTCGCGCGAGGAGAAAAAACTGGCAAGATTATGCACGATGCCGGGGTGATCCAGGGCAATGACATCAACACCATAGGACAAGGTGTGAGCGACATATTGGGGCGGCTCGGTAGCCTTGACTGTGATGCGCATATTCAGCTGTTCTTCCAATGCGGGAAGCTGGCCTTCCAGTTTAGCAATAGTGTTCCATGCACCGGATACCAGCAGGATAATGGCGAATTCCCCGCCAAGTACGATCATGCGGCTATCCTCGATATTGCATCCACTTTCCAGTATGTGCTGTGATAGCTCATTAACAATACCGGATCGATCACTGCTAAGTGCCGAGATTACGAGTTTTTTATCCATGATGTCCTTTCTTGCATAGTAATACCGTACATAATAGCAAGATCACCTGTTTATGTGGATAATTTATTGAATTAACGTGACTATGACTTGTCAGTTTGAGGGGGGCGAAGTAGTATACTGCGATTAAATAGGGTTCCCTGCGGAGGGTAGATATGTTTCACGGTAGTATAGTTGCATTAGTTACGCCGATGCAGGATGACGGTGCGCTGGATGAGGCTGCTTTACAGTCATTGCTGGAGTTTCACATCGATCATGGAACAGATGCGATTGTGACCATGGGTACCACAGGAGAATCGGCTACACTGGATGAGAAAGAGCATTGTTATGTGATTCGCCGGGTGGTTGAAATGGTGGCAGCAAGAATCCCGGTGATTGCCGGTACTGGCGCTAACTCGACCACGGAGGCGGTACGTCTGACACAGTGTGCGCTGGATGCCGGGGCTGATGCCGCCTTGTTAGTGACGCCCTATTACAATAAGCCGGGCCAGGAAGGTCTGTATCAACATTACAAGGCAGTGGCTGCTGCCGTGCCTATTCCGCAGATACTCTACAATGTGCCGGGGCGTACGGCCTGTGACCTGTTGCCGGAGACGGTAGAGCGATTGTCGACAATATCCAATATTATCGGGATTAAGGAAGCAACGGGTGATCTGGGTCGTGTTGTTGATATTAGGCGGCGTTGTGGTGAGGGTTTTGCCTTATACAGTGGTGATGATGCCAGTTCGATGGAGTTTATGCGTTTGGGTGGTCATGGCGTTATCTCGGTAACAGCTAATGTGGCGCCTGGAATGATGCATGATCTTTGTGCTGCGGTGCGTGCCGGTGATCTGGAACAGGCAGGCAGGATTAATAGTGAACTGGATGCTTTGCATAACGATTTGTTTGTTGAGGCTAATCCTATTCCAGTGAAATGGGCGTTGTGTGAGATGGGTTTGATTGGTAAGGGGATTCGTTTACCGCTGACCTGGTTGGCGGATGAAAATCATGCGCGGGTGCGGCAGGCATTGAGTCAGGTTGGGCTGGTTTCCAGCTAAGTAAATTTTAGAATAATTCAGGATTGGTGTAATGCAATTAAACAGGTTATTTTCACACGTTTTTACCTATGTACTGCTGGTTGTTTTGGCAGGCTGTAGCACTCTAGATAAAATAATGCCGCAGGAGAAGGCTGATTATCGAAAGAGTACAACTTTGCCACAGTTGGAGGTGCCGCCAGGTATGTCATCGCCTACATTGGCGGGTGGGCAGGCGCTTCCTGTCAGTACCACCAGTTATAGTGAATATATACAGGATAAAGAAAGTAAGGTTTCAACATCCTCTCAGGTATTACCCGCTGTTGATGGTATTGTGGTCAGGGGTGAAGGCGATAAACGCTGGTTGCTTGTTAATATTCAACTGGATGATCTATGGGATAAGGTGCGTTCATTCTGGCTGCAGTCCGGGTTTGAATTAGTGATGGAGAATCCGGCGTTGGGTATTATGGAGACCGATTGGGCCGAGAATCGCGCTGATATTGCCGATGGTCCGGTACGTCGATTATTTGGTTCGGTTATGGATGGCATGTATTCGGCGGCTACTCGGGATAGTTTCCGTGTACGCCTGGATTTTAATCGTGATAATAATCAAACCGAGATATTTATCGTTCATCGTGGTATGGAAGAGGTCGTTGAAGGGCCTGCGGATGAAACAACAGGCACCAAGTGGCGTCAACGTGATAATGATCCTGAGTTAGAGATTGAGATGCTCAGACGTTTAATGGTTTATCTGGGTGCGGGTGAGAAGCAGGCGCAGAGCAGTCTGGCTCAGAAACAAGAGTCAACAATTCATGCCCAGTTGATACATAAGGAAGGACAGTTGAGTCTGGTGGTTGCGGATACCTTTGCACGTACCTGGCGACGTACCGGGATTGCACTGGATCGCATAGGCTTTGCGGTCGAGGATCGGGATCGAAGTAAAGGAAGCTATTTTGTTCGTTATATGGATCCATTCAAGGATACCAATAAAGGCTTCCTTGATAAATGGTTGCCATGGCGTGATGAAAAGGAAGGCAAACAACATTATCAGATTCGTTTGCTAACCGGAACCAATAACACGCACATTGAGATATTGAATAAACAGGGTCAGGTTGATTATTCGGGTACTGCTGTCAGAATCCTGAAGCTGCTGGAAGAACAGCTTCGATAAGTAGTGATGCGTTTTGCCTCGTTAGGTAGTGGTAGTCGTGGTAATGCCACCTTGATTGAGAGTGGCGATACCCTGCTTATTCTGGATTGTGGCTTCTCGGTTAAGGAGACGCAACGCCGTCTGGCGCGACTGGATATCGAGCTGGATCAGTTAACAGCTATCCTGGTTACCCATGAGCATGGGGATCATATCAACGGGGTTGCTCGTCTAGCGCGTAAGTGTCAGATCCCGGTGTGGGTGAGTAGTGGTACCCGTGTCTGCCTGCCTGATCAAAATATACCTATTATTCGTGAGTTTAATAGCCATGAGTCCTTTGTTATCGGGGGCTTGCAGATCCAGCCCTTTCCAGTACCGCATGATGCGCGTGAACCCTGTCAGTTTGTCTTTAGTGATGATGTCCTGCGCTTGGGGGTGTTGACGGATGTGGGTGAGATTACCCGTCATATCTGTGATTGTCTGGACGGTTGTCATGGTTTGCTGCTGGAGTGTAATTATGACCCCGAGATGTTGCGTACTGGAGAGTATCCGCCCAGTCTGAAAAAGCGAGTGGCGGGTCGATTCGGGCATCTGAGTAATGAACAGGCAGCGGGCCTATTGCAGCAGATTGACCTGCAACAGTTGCAACATCTGGTTATTGCTCATATTAGTGAAAAGAATAATACCCCGGAGTTGGCACATCAGGCACTGGAGTCAATGATGACGGGTATGCTGGAGAAGATTACCGTAATTCATCAGGATGAGGGCCTGGGCTGGCATCAGTTAAGTCGAGGGTGATGTTTTCTGGTAAGTTCGAGGCATGAATTGCTCTTCTTTATCAGAGACACGCCGTGAATACGTCCATGTAGGCTCGATGCCCGCATCCCTGCGGGCAACGGTCTCCGCTAAAGAAGAGCGATCCCTGTCTCTTGAGTGAATTTCTACGGCACAGGCCGGGGACATAGCAGGCTTTATCTGCTGTGTCCCCTCGAAGAGTTCCACGAGCCTCAACTGCGACAAACCCCCATCATAAATAGAATAATACGCTTGAAGATAGTAGAATCCCCTTCCATATAACACATTCCTTAAATTAACAATTCCAGGATCAATCAATGCTCTATCTACGCGGTCAATCTGCTCTATCTTCATTTCGTAATGAAAAGTTATTGTCGAGGCTACAGGCCATTGATCCGGCGATTAAACGACTCTCGGCAGACTATATATTCTTTGTTGATATCGAATCGAATCTGGACGAGTACAATCGGGATGTATTGCAGCAATTGCTCGATGCGAAGCTGACGGATGTGGGTTTTTATCAACCAGATCGTATGCTTACGGTGGTTCCTCGCATGGGTACTATATCGCCCTGGTCGAGTAAGGCGACGGATATTGTGCATCTGTGTGGTCTACAAGTGGTGCACAGGGTTGAACGCGGGGTGATCTATACCCTGGATCGGGATTTGACTGATGAGCTCAGGCAATCACTGGAAGAGGCCTTGCATGATCGTATGACCGAGAGTGTGCTGGAGGACGTGCAGGAGGCTGTTGCCTTATTTAGTCACATGACCCCTGTGCCCTTGAGTGTGGTGGATATTATACAAGGTGGACGTGCGGCACTGAAATTGGCGAATAAGTCGCTGGGTTTGGCCTTGTCGGAAGATGAACTGGACTATCTGGTTGAGAATTTTACTGCTCTACAACGTAACCCCACCGATGTCGAATTGATGATGTTTGCCCAGGCCAATTCGGAACACTGTCGTCACAAGATATTCAATGCCAGTTGGCATATTGATAATGAGGCTAGGGATAAGTCACTGTTTGATATGATTCGAGACAGTTACAAGGCGAATCCTGATGGGATACTGTCGGCCTATTCGGATAATTCTTCGGTGATCGAGGGCAGTAATGGCCATCGCTTTTTTCCGGTGGCAGGGAGTGCTGAGTATCAGGAACATGAAGAACCTATTCATATCCTGATGAAGGTTGAGACCCATAATCATCCGACTGCGATCTCTCCTTTTCCTGGGGCAGCAACGGGTTCAGGTGGTGAGATTCGTGATGAGGGAGCCACCGGGCGTGGTAGTAAACCCAAGGCAGGTCTATGTGGTTTTTCTGTCTCCAATCTACGCATCCCTGGTTTTGAACAGCCCTGGGAGACGGATTTTGGTCGTCCTGAGCGTATTGTCTCGGCATTGGATATTATGGTGGAGGGGCCTTTAGGTGCTGCTGCCTTTAATAATGAATTTGGTCGTCCTAATCTGTGTGGTTATTTCCGTACCTATGAAGAGAAGGTGCCGGGTCCTGATGGTGATGAGCTGCGTGGTTATCACAAGCCAATCATGATTGCGGGTGGTTTGGGTAATATCCGTGCCGGGCACGTCGAGAAGGGTGATATCCCGCCCGGTTCACAGATTATTGTGCTGGGTGGTCCAGCGATGTTGATTGGTTTGGGTGGAGGGGCTGCCTCTTCGGTCTCCAGTGGTAGTAGTGATGCGGAACTGGATTTCGCTTCGGTACAGCGCGGTAATCCGGAGATGGAACGTCGTGCGCAGGAGGTTATTGATCGCTGTTGGGCGATGGGTGAAGATAATCCTGTACTGTCGATACATGATGTCGGTGCCGGTGGTTTATCTAATGCCCTACCCGAACTGGTTAATGATTGTGGACGTGGTGCGCGTTTTGAGATTCGTGCGGTACCGAATGATGAGCCGGGGATGTCGCCCATGCAAATTTGGTCGAATGAGTCGCAGGAACGTTATGTGCTGGCGGTGGCACCGGAACGGTTGGAAGAATTTCAGGCGATTTGTGATCGTGAGCGTTGTCTCTATGCCGTATTGGGTGAGGCGCTGGAAGAACAGCAATTATTGTTGGGTGATGCCGAACTGGGGGCAACGCCGGTTGATTTGTCGATGTCTTTATTGTTGGATAAGCCACCCAAGATGTTGCGTGATGTGCATCATAGAACCTTTACCAAGCCCGAATTTTCCACTGTAGACATTGATATCAATGAGGCTGTTATGCGGGTATTGCGCCTGCCAGCAGTGGCATCGAAGAAATTCCTGATTACCATTGGTGATCGTTCGGTGACGGGCATGGTTGCACGCGATCAAATGGTGGGGCGTTGGCAGGTGCCGGTGGCGGATGTTGCCGTTTCCTGCAGTGATTATGTTTCACATAGCGGTGAAGCGATGGCGATGGGTGAGCGTAGTCCGATTGCATTGGTGAATGCCGTCGCCTCCGGGCGTATGGCAGTCGGTGAGGCGATTACCAATATTGCTGCCTCCAGTATTCGTAACTTGAAGCAGATTCGATTATCGGCTAACTGGATGGCAGCAGCCGGGCATGAGGGTGAGGATGCCGCCTTGTTTGATACCGTGCGTGCGGTGGGTGAACAATTATGTCCTGCCCTGGGTATTGCTATTCCGGTGGGTAAGGATTCCCTGTCAATGAAGAGTATTTGGCAGGAGGATGGTGAAGACAGGGCGATGACCTCACCGTTATCACTGGTTATTACAGCCTTTGCTCCGGTGCTGGATGTGCGCCGTACCCTTACTCCTGAATTAAGACTGGATCAGGGTGATAGTGATTTGATCCTGATTGATCTGGGTAAAGGTGAAAATCGTCTGGCGGCCTCGGCACTGGCACAGGTTTACAAGCAAGTGGGACATCATACCCCGGATCTAGATGATCCCGCCCTGTTACGTTCATTCTTTGAGGTGATTCAGTCATTGAATCAGGATAATCTGTTACTGGCCTACCATGATCGTGCCGATGGTGGTCTATTGGCACTGATCTGTGAGATGGCCTTTGCTGCTCACTGTGGTGTCGATGTTGTGCTGGATGATTTAGGTGATGATGTCTTAGCCGCGTTGTTTAGTGAAGAACTGGGTGCTGTGATACAGGTGCGCCATTGTGATACGGATACCGTGTTGGAGATATTGCGTGGAGCCGGACTGGCCCAGGTCTCGCATGTGATTGCGGCACCGAATGAAACGGATCAGTTACGCTTCAGTTATCAGAACAAGAATATTATTGTTGAGGATCGTGCTGTATTGCATCAGGTCTGGGCTGAGACCAGTTATCGTATGCAGGCATTAAGGGATAACCCGGACTGTGCGCAACAGGAATTTGATGCCTTGCAGAATAATGAGGACAGTGGCCTGTTTGTTCGTTTGGATTTTGATGAACAGGAGGATATTGCGGCACCTTATATTAGTAAGGGTGTACGCCCTCGAATCGCTGTCCTGCGGGAACAGGGTGTGAATGGTCAGACCGAGATGGCGGCGGCATTTCATCGTGCCGGTTTTAGTTGTCAGGATGTCCATATGAGCGATATTCTGGCAGGACGGGTGACGCTTGATGATTTCAAGGGGTTGGTCGCCTGTGGCGGTTTCTCCTACGGTGATGTGTTGGGTGCAGGGGAGGGTTGGGCGAAGACGATTCTGTTCCAGCAGCGTGCGCGTGATGAATTTGAACGTTTCTTTAATCGTCAGGATAGCTTTGCCCTGGGGGTTTGTAATGGCTGTCAGATGTTGTCGAATCTGGCAGAATTAATCCCGGGAGCCGAATACTGGCCACATTTTGAAGGTAATCTCTCTGAACAGTTTGAGGCACGTTTCTCCCAGGTGGAAATTGTTGAGTCTGCCTCTATTCTGTTGTCAGGCATGCAGGGTTCCAGTATGCCAATTGCCGTGGCTCATGGTGAGGGTCGTGCGGTCTTTGCTAGTGAGGAAGGCAGGCAACAAGCTGTTGATCAGGGTTTATTAGCCATGCGTTATGTGGATTATAAGGGGCAGCCGACGACGGCTTATCCGGCTAATCCTAATGGTTCGGTTGAAGGTATTACCGGTCTATGTAACCAGGATGGTCGCGTTACCATTATGATGCCGCATCCTGAACGTGTGTTTCGTACATTACAGAACTCCTGGTATCCCGATGAATGGGCTGAGGATGCTCCCTGGATGCGTATGTTCCGAAATGCCCGTCACTGGCTGGGCTAAACACAAAACCAGGGTGCGTGGTACGCACCCTACCCTTGTCATTTCCGTACAGGGGGATCTAAAAACATAGGTAAGGTGGGTTTTTTATCGCTCAAAGCGAATATAAAAGCACATGCATATCAGTTTGTTACAAGTATTTTTCTATATTCTTGTTTTTTTTCTAAAGTTTCCTCATAAATTGCCGAATGGCTGAACTAGATTAATAAGCTAAAAAGGTATTGAGGAGTATCTGTGACAACAGTCTCAAAGGAAGAGGGTCGAGTCGATCTGGGTGCCGATTGTGGCATGCCCAATGTAGCCTTACTTTACCATCAACTCAGTGATTTATTGACGGGTGATCAAGCGGTAACGATTGATGCCAGTCGGGTTACGCGTGTTGATGCCTCTATTATTCAACTTTTGTGTTCTTTTATTAAGGCGATGGTCGATGCTGACAAGGCTTTTTGCTGGGGCGATGTCTCGGATGCCTTTCGTGATGCTGTTGTTCAGTTGGGTCTGCAGGAAGCAATGGGCTTACCCGCGTAATTATATTAATTATTTTGTTGGAGAGAGTTTGATATGCAAACGATTTTAGCTGTTGATGATTCGGCATCAATGCGTCAGATGGTGACCTTTACCTTAAAGGGTGCGGGTTATGAGGTGATTGATGCCGTGGATGGTGTTGATGCCCTGGAGAAGGCGAAAAAGGCAACAGTGGATCTGGTGTTGTCGGATATTAATATGCCCAATATGGATGGCATTAGTCTGATCAAGGAGCTACGTGCTTTGCCTGCCTACAAGTTTGTGCCTATGCTGATGTTAACCACCGAGAGTGATACCAGTAAGAAGCAGGAGGGTAAGGCCGCGGGTGCGACGGGCTGGATCGTCAAACCCTTTAACCCGGAACAGCTGTTATCCACCATCAAACGCGTATTGGGGTAGTCTGCCATGAGCATCGATATTAGCCAGTTTCATCAAATCTTTTTTGAAGAAAGTTTTGAAGGGCTGGAGGGTATGGAAAATGCCTTGTTGGCAGTCAATGATGGTGATGATGATCCTGAATTAATTAATACTATTTTTCGTGCCGCCCATTCTATCAAGGGCGGTAGCGCAACCTTCGGTTTTACCCAGGTGGCAGGTTTTACTCATGTCATGGAGACCTTGCTGGATCAGGTGCGCGAGGGTGAACGTGAGATTACCTCACAGGCGATTGATCTGTTTCTGGCATCGGTCGATCTGTTGCGTGAGATGTTGGCTTCGGCTCAGGATGGCGAGGATCTTGAGCAGGAACGTGTGTCTGCGGTTCAGGGGCAATTGGAACAAATGATGGGTGAGGATGGTTCTCCATCTGAGGCTGTGGCCAGTGTTGTGGCTGTGGACGACAATGAGGTCACAGTAACCGGTTGGAAGGTTGGTTTTAAGCCGCATCTGGATATGATGCGTACCGGTAACGATCCGGTCAGGATATTGCGTGAGGTATCGAGTCTGGGCGAGGTTAAGGTGCAGGTTGATATCGAGAAGCTTCCCGTTTTTATAGACCTTGATCCAGAGGAGTGTTACCTGGCCTGGGAACTAGAGGTACGGGGTGATGTCTCGCATCAGCAGATTGAAGAGATCTTCGAGTGGGTTGATGAAGATTGTGATCTACAGATTGAAGCATTAGCCGCTGCTGTTGATGCACCTGTACAGGAGGTTTCTTATCCTGATGAAAAGAGAGAAGATAAAAAGGATAGACGGCAATCAACGGATCGTCGTTCAGTGGGTGTGGATCGCCGGGGTAAAAAGGCAGCGGTAGAGAGTACCTCTATTCGTGTGGATACTGACAAGATTGATGCCTTGATCAATATGGTGGGTGAGCTGGTAATTACTCAGTCCATGTTGGGGCAGATTGGTGAGTCGATGGATGATTATGATCCTGCTCATCTTGAAAAACTACGCACAGGACTGGCTAGTCTGGAACGCAATACCCGTGAGATGCAGGAAAGCGTCATGCGTATTCGTATGTTACCCATCAGTTTTGTATTTAACCGTTTCCCCCGATTGGTTCATGATCTGAGTGCCAAACTGGGTAAGGAGATCGACCTGCAGATTACCGGTGAGCAGACCGAGCTGGATAAGACAGTGATGGAAAAGATCGGTGATCCGCTGGTGCATATTGTGCGCAACTCCCTTGATCATGGTATTGAATCAGTTGAAGATCGAGTGGCAGCAGGTAAGTCTGAGATGGGTACGGTTAACCTTGATGCCTATCATCAGGGTGGCAATATTGTGATTCGAATTGCCGATGATGGACGTGGTCTGAATAAAGAGAAGCTGCTGGAGAAGGCGATTGAACGCAGTTTGATCAGTGAAGATGACAGCCTTGATGATAGCGAGGTTTATGCGCTGATCTTTCATGCCGGTTTCTCTACTGCAGAGTCGGTTAGTGATCTGTCCGGGCGTGGTGTAGGAATGGATGTGGTACGTCGTAACATTGAAGAGCTGGGTGGTTCGGTTCAGATACAGTCTGAGTTAGGTGTGGGGACGACGATTATTATTCGTCTGCCACTGACGTTGGCAATCTTGGATGGGCAGTTGGTGCGGGTTGGTAAAGAGATTTATATTGTGCCACTGATTGCTATTATTGAATCTCTACAAGTGGGTAAGGATCAATTAAGCAAGATTGCAGGTGATGATGAACTCTATCAGTTGCGGAGTGAATATATCCCTGTGATTCGGGTTGACAGGATGTTGGGTACGGAACCTGATCCTGTTAAAAACTCGGATAATATCCTGGTGGTGGTTGAGGATCAGGGCAAGAAGAGTGCGTTGGCAGTGGATGAATTGCTGGGTCAGCAGCAGGTAGTTATTAAAAATCTCAAAGTTAATTATCAATCGGTAGAAGGTGTGTCAGGTGCCACTATTCTGGGTACCGGCGAGGTTGCGCTGATCCTGGATATTACCGGTATTGTACGTCTCAGTCGCAGTGGTCTGGCGACCAAACTGCGGGTTGCAGGCTAAGGAGTTCGAACAATGAGTCTATCTCAAGATGTAGTAGAAAATGTAGCTAATGGGGATGATGTTGATACCAATCAGTATCTGACCTTTATTCTGGCTGATGAAGAATATGGTGTTGATATCCTGCGTGTGCAGGAGATTAAGGGCTATGACAAGGTAACGGATATACCGAATACCCCTGATTATATGATGGGTGTAATTAATCTGCGTGGCACTATAGTACCGATTATTGACCTGCGACGACGTTTCACTTTGGATCTGCTTGAGTATGGCCCGACCACGGTTGTTATTGTAATGAAGGTGGTAACGGATAACGGTTCTCGTGTTATGGGCATTGTTGTTGATGCCGTATCCGATGTGTATAACGTGGCACAGGATGATCTGCAGCCACCGCCGGATTTTGGTACCGGTATATCGGTCGATTTTGTTCGTGGCCTGGCAACGGTGGGTGACAATATGGTGATCATATTGGATATTGACCGCTTGTTGAGTGACGATGAATTAAAGTCAATGGATCTATTGAGTAAGTAGACTGTTCATAAGATGTCATCCTCGCGGATGCGGGGATCTACTAATAATGAATTGGTGAAAGAGCAGCAGCTTGAATATTTTTTAAGTTAAAGAAGTTTAGATAGAATATCTGGAGAGAGACAAATGAAGACGAATTTACCTGTTACGGATAACGAAGTGCTGTTTGATGATAGCCAGATGATTGTTTCCAAGACGGATCTGAAGGGTATTCTTACCTATATTAATCCGTATTTTATTGAGATTAGTGGGTTTACCAAGGCTGAACTCATTGGTAAGAATCACAATATGGTGCGTCACCCGGATATGCCGCCGGAGGCCTTTGATGATCTATGGGACACAGTAAAGCGAGAGGAACCCTGGGTTGGTCTTGTCAAAAATCGCTGCAAGAATGGTGATTATTACTGGGTGGTCGCCAATGTAACACCGCTACGTGAAAATGGCCGCGTGGCTGAGTATATGTCGGTGCGAACCAAGCCAACACGCGCACAGATTGAAGAGGCTGATGCGCTTTATAAAGAGATCAATGCGGGTCGGGCATCGCTGGCACCTAAAGGTCTTAAGAAGATTGCGGTCTGGTTTGATTCATTAACCATTGGTAAGCGTTTGTTGGGTGTTAGCCTGATTGGTACCCTTTTATTCCTGGTTTCTGCCTTTATGAGCTATGGCGAGATGGTTGCAATGGCGGGTGATATTGATGGCTTTGAGGCCATGTTATTATCAGAGTTGGGTGTTAACGCACTGGTGTTGTTGGCTATATTTGGCGGCATGGCATGGTTGATCAAGAGCAGTGTCCTTAATCCTATGTATGACACTGTTCATCAATTACGACGATTGGGTGAGGGTGATTATAAACAGGATATTAATATCAGACGTGGTGGTGAAGTGGGTGATGTCTTGCGTGCGGTGAAATCAACACAGATCAAACTGGGTTTTGATATTAATGATTCACGCCAACAGGCAAATGCCTCCAAGCGTATTGAGGTGGCACTCGATAATGTCAGTGGCAATATTATGATGGCAGATAATGAGGCGAATATTATCTATCTGAACAAGGCCGTTGTGAATATGATGAAGAATGCAGAGGATGATATTAAGAAACAGTTGCCAAACTTTAATGCCAATGAATTACTGGGTGCCAATATTGATATATTTCATGCCAAGCCGGAGCACCAGCGTCAGATGTTAAAGGCGTTAACCGGGACACATAATGCGCGTATCAAGGTGGGTCCAAGAACCTTTAATCTATCAGCTAACCCTGTGATTAATGATGATGGTCGTCGTCTGGGTACGGTGGTTGAGTGGGCTGATGTAACCGAGCAACTGGATGCCGAGCGTCAGGTGGAAAGTATTATTGCCAACGCGGTGGATGGTGTATTGGATCAACGTATTGATACCTCATCCTATGAGGGCTTTATGCTCAGTATTGGTGATGGTATGAATCGTATTCTGGATACGGTGGTGCGGCCGATTAATGTTGTCAATGAGGTGTTACAAGGTCTTGCCAATGGTGATTTGACCGGGACTATGGAGGGTGATTACTCCGGTGATTTTGCTTCTCTACAGGTATCGATCAATGAATCCTTGAGTAAGTTACAGGAGATGGTTGGCAAGATTCGGACTACCTCGGGTACGATTTCAACCGGAGCCAGTGAGATTGCGCAAGGCAATACCAATCTAAGCCAACGTACTGAAGAGCAGGCGGCCTCTCTGCAAGAAACCGCTTCCAGTATGGAAGAAATGACCTCAACGGTTAAACAGAATGCAGATAATGCCCATCAGGCCAGTCAGCTTGCCATGAGTGCGCGTGAACAGGCTGAGAAGGGGGGGGGTATTGTTAGTAAGGCCATTACAGCAATGGCCGATATTAATAGTTCCAGTAAACAGATTGCAGAGATTATCGGGGTGATTGATGAGATTGCCTTCCAGACTAACTTGTTGGCATTGAATGCAGCGGTTGAGGCGGCACGCGCAGGTGAACAGGGTCGCGGTTTTGCTGTGGTGGCATCCGAAGTGCGTAATCTGGCACAACGCAGTGCCGGTGCTGCCAAGGAGATCAAGGATCTGATTAAGGACAGTGTGGAGAAGGTTGAGCATGGTTCAAGTTTAGTCGATGGATCAGGTAAGGCGCTGGAAGAGATTGTAACCGGGGTTAAGAAGGTGAGCGATATTGTTGCCGAGATTGCCGCAGCTAGTCAGGAGCAGTCATCGGGTATCGAACAGGTCAATCAGGCCATTATGCAGATGGATGATGTGACTCAGCAGAATGCCGCTCTGGTGGAAGAGGCAGCAGCAGCGGGTAATTCATTGGATGAGCAGGCTGCGGGTCTGCGTGAATTAATGAACTTCTTTACCGTTAGTGATATGGGTGACGGCCTGTCACAGGCATCGGTAATGAATACGCGGCGTTCGGCAGCACCTGTTAGACCATCGAAAAAGGTTAATAAGGTCACGGCATCGACAGATAATGATTCTGAGTGGGAAGAATTTTAATGGATTATAATTGTTATTCCCGCGTAGGCGGGAATCTAATGAGCCATTGATACATGGTTGTTGGTCTTGTGTGATGATTAGGTTTGATGAGGTTGTGTAGTGAGCGGACGTGAAAAAGAATTTTATTTTGATGACAGGGACTTTAACCGTATCCGCAAACTGGTTAAGGACAATGCCGGAATTAATCTTAGTGATACAAAGAAGGATATGGTTTATGGACGTCTGGTCAGACGTCTGCGACAATTAAGAATTGCTACGTTTTCAGAATATTGTCAATATCTTGAACAACATAAAGATCAAGAATTTGAATCTTTTATTAATTCAATTACCACTAATCTGACGGCTTTTTTTCGTGAGGCGCATCACTTTGAATATCTTGCCAAGGTATTGAATGAATTTCAGGGTAGAGATATTCGTATCTGGTCAGCCGGTTGTTCAACGGGTGAAGAACCTTATTCTCTGGCGATGACCGTATTGGATACCCTGGGTGCTAATCATCGGGTGCATATTACCGCAACTGATCTGGATACAGCGGTGTTAACAACAGCTGCTAGCGGGGTTTATGCCGAGAGTAGAATTAATGGCATCTCTTCATCCCGTATGAAGAAGTATTTTATGCGCGGTAAAGGTGATCGCTCGGGTTTTGTTAAGGTAAAGCCGGAGTTGGGGCGAATGATCTCATTTCATCAATTAAACCTGATGGAAGAATGGCCCATGCGAGAGCACTTTGATATTATTTTTTGTCGCAATGTGGTGATTTATTTTGATAAAGAGACCCAAGCGGTATTGTTTGATCGTTATGCCAATCAGTTAAATGCAGATGCCTATTTGTTTATTGGTCATTCAGAATCGCTGAACCAGGTGACTGAACGTTTCCAGTTAATCGGTAATACGGTCTATAGAAGATTAAAGTGATAAGTTGATGTCAGTCATTTATTCAAATACCTCAAATGTAGAAATTGAACCCGCCTTGTCCGGTTTTGATGCTATCAAGCGTTATTGGGATCGGCATCAAAATGCTATCGTGGCACGTATCCTGCCCGGTGAGTTTTATGTCACAAAGCATGATGAGGCGGTGACGACAGTACTGGGCTCTTGTGTCTCTGCCTGTGTTCGTGATCGTATCTATAAGATTGGTGGCATGAATCATTTCATGTTGCCAGTGAGTCTGCGTAAGGAAGGTGATAGTTCACCCCGGGGGCCAAGTAATTCTGCCATTTATGGTAACTATGCGATGGAATCTCTAATTAATGCCATTTTGACCAATGGTGGGCGACGCGAAAATCTTGAGGTGAAACTGGTCGGCGGTGGTCGTGTCCTGACCGAGATGAATAATATTGGACGTTTGAATATTGCCTTTATCAGAGATTATGTAGAGACCGAACATCTAAAACTGTTGGCAGAGGATCTGGGGAGTACCTTTCCGCGTAAGGTGGCCTATTTCCCAGCAACGGGTCGGTTACGGGTCAAGAAGATGGCAGGAATGCATCATAAAGAGGTTGTTACACGTGAAGAGACATACAAACATACTATTGAGAAACAGGATGTTAAAACGGATATTGAATTATTTTAAGGTTAGAAACTAAATGACAGTACGTGTTTTAATTGTGGATGATTCAGCACTGGTGCGAGAGATGTTGAGTCGTATTCTGAATGAGGCAGAGGATATCGAGGTTGTCGGTACAGCCCCTGACCCTTTTATTGCCAGAGACAAGATTAAGCGCTTGAATCCGGATGTGTTGACCCTGGATGTTGAGATGCCAAAGATGGATGGTATTACCTTCCTCGGTAATTTGATGCGTCTGCGCCCGATGCCAGTAGTGATGATATCCAGTCTGACTGAGAAAGGGGCGAGTATTACCCTGCAGGCTATGGAATTGGGTGCGGTTGATTTTGTTCCCAAGCCCAAGCTGGATGTTTCCAGGGGGCTGGAAGATTATGCTGAGTTGATTATTGAAAAGGTCAGGGTGGCATCAAAGGCCAGGGTGCGTGCCCTGAGTAGCAGACCGAAGATACAAAAGGCACTGACGGCTGATGCCATATTGGGCAAGACAAACCTGGGTAAACATTACCGGACTACCGATCAGCTGATTGCTGTTGGTGCATCAACGGGTGGTACTGAAGCTATTCGCGAGTTTATGGAAGTGATGCCGCCAAATGCACCGGGTATTGTGATTACACAACATATCCCCGAAGCATTTAGTGCATCCTTTGCCGAGCGTGTGAATAACGCCTGTGCTATGACAGTACAAGAGGCCGTTAATGGTCAGCAGATCTTGCCGGGACATGCTTATATTGCACCGGGTAGTCATCATCTGATGGTGGTGCGTAACGGTGCGCGTTATGAATGTAAGCTAAGTGATGGCCCGCCAGTTAATCGGCATCGACCCAGTGTCGATGTCATGTTTCGCTCGATGGCTACGAATGTGGGTCCAAACGGGATTGCGGTGTTGTTGACCGGCATGGGTGAGGATGGTGCTGCGGGTATGGAAGAGATGAGGGAATCCGGTGCTTATACCTTTGCCCAGGATGAGCAAAGTAGTGTGGTATGGGGTATGCCGGGGGCAGCAGTAGCGCGAGGTTGTGTTGATGAAGAGGTGTCGCTGGATAAGATGGCTGTATCAGTACTAAAGACAGTTAATACAAGGGCGAATTAGGACGTGTGGGGGCAGACCTTAGGTCTGTCCCCTTCCGAGTAATATTATATTAATGGGTTGGAGATGCCTTATGGCAGTTAAATCAAGTATAAGTGATGATGGCAAGATGGTGCTTATTCAGGTGGATGGGAAATTTGATTTTTCATTGCATCGGGATTTTCGTGAGGCGTTTAATGAAACAGTAGGGGCTGGGGTTGTCTATATTGTTGATCTGAGAGCAACGGAATACCTGGATAGTTCAGCATTGGGTATGTTGTTGCTATTGAAGGAGCATGCGGGTGGTGGTGCGGGTAATGTAACGATCAAGAATTGTAATTCAGATGTGTTGAGCATACTTAAGACGGCTAATTTCGACAAGTTATTTGATATTAGCTGACCGGTTGAATAATGAAGAATAAGCCTGATAAGTTGCGTCCATGCCTCTTGATTGCAGATGATGATGCGGCTAGTCGCTTGATGCTAAAGGCTATTCTGGAGCAGGAAGGGTATCGTGTTGTTGCTGTTGAGGATGGAAAAGAGGCCGTTGAGGCTTATCAGCAGATACATCCGGATATGATCCTGTTAGATGTCATGATGCCGGTTATGGATGGGCATGAGGCGGCACGAAGAATCAAACGATTAATGGGCGACAGGTTTGAGCCCATATTATTTTTAACCGCTACTGATAAGGAAACATCTCTCGTTGCCTGTATTGATGCAGGGGGAGATGATTTTGTTACCAAGCCCTATAGTCGCGTTCTGCTGAAGGCAAAGATTGATTCCTTGTTGCGGATGCGAGCCTTGTATTCCACCGTGTTGACGCAACGTGATGAATTGGAATATCACCGGGTTTCTATGGCGCAGGAACATGATACTGCTTGTGCTATTTTTGATAATATTGTCGGGACAGCGGTCAGGGATTATGTTGGCGTTCAGGTCAAGTTAACCCCGAGTGCTCAATTTAGTGGCGATGTGGTGTTATCGGCACGTAGTCCAATCGGTGCGCTGTATCTTTTATTGGGCGATTTTACCGGGCATGGGCTGACAGCGGCAGTGGGTACAGTGCCGGTGGCTGAGATATTTCATTCCATGGTACAAAAGGGATTTTCCATGTCGAATATTCTTTCCGAGGTTAATCAGAAGCTGGCGGGGATGTTGCCTACAGGGTTGTTTTGTGCTGCGGGTGCTGTGGTGGTTGAACCGAGTGGTAATCAATTAATGATCTGGAATGGTGGTTTGCCTGATGCCTTTATCTACAACCAGAATAAGGGAGGCATAAGATACCGTATACCCTCATCACATTTGCCTTTATCGGTATTACCCAGTGATAGTATGAATAGCCACATGACGATGATTGATATAGAGCAGGGTGACAGGCTTTATCTCTATTCCGATGGTGTTATTGAGGCAAATAATACAGCAGGTGAGATGTTTGGTAGCGCTCGTTTGCTGGCATGTATGAATGACTCGGCTCAGGATTCCTGTTTTGATGGTATCAATGATGCGCTGAATCAGTTTTTAGGTGATGAGGTTGCTGATGATGATGTGACTCTGGTTGAGGTTGATCTGGATGTGCAGCGTGAGTTTAAGCAGGATGAAAATTATAAGGCACAGGCAAGCAAGCGAACTGCCAGTTGGCGGTTTTCTATCAATCTGGATGTCAATGTGATTCGTCAGACCGATATTACCCCGCTGGTTTTACAGGCAATATCAGAACTACAGGGTCTACAGGACTTCCGTGGTCAATTATCCATTATCCTGGGGGAGTTAATTAATAATTCGATTGATTATGGCGTGTTGGCGATGGATTCGGGTATGCGGGATACGGCAGATGGTTATATGCAATATTATACCTTGCGTGAAGAACGTATGAATGCCTTGGGTTTTGGTGCTATCCAGATCGATTGTGAGCATACCCCCGCCGACAGTGGTGATGGCGGGGAGCTACGAGTGCGTATTGAGGATAGTGGAGCGGGTTTTGATAGTATCTTGTTGTCGAAACATGCAGCCGATTCACCTGCTTTTCATGGTCGTGGTGTTTATTTAGTGCGTTCTTTAGTTAAATCCCTGGAATATCAATCAGGTGGCAAGGTCGTTGAGTTTGTCTATCAGTGGTCGAATGGCTAAAAATCAAGGGGTCAGAGCTCTTAAACAATTCAAGGGGTCAGAGCTCTTGAAAAGTTGATTAGAGTTGATTAGGGGGCAGACTTAAAGTCGACCCTTTTTTTCAAGAGCTCTGACCCCTTGAATTGATAGCAAAATGCGGTATCATTCCCTGCTTTATGAATGAGTCACAGGGGTGTACTGGATATGTTCGGCAACGATATGACTATTGCTGGTTTTGATGATGAATTATGGGCTGCTATTCAGGGTGAAGAGCAGCGTCAGGAAGATCATATAGAACTAATTGCTTCGGAGAATTATGCCAGTCCACGGGTAATGGAGGCACAGGGCTCGGTGCTGACCAATAAATATGCCGAGGGTTATCCATCCAAGCGCTACTATGGTGGCTGTGAATTCGTTGATATTGCAGAACAATTAGCAATTGATCGTGCCTGTGAGTTGTTTGGTGTGGAGTATGCTAATGTGCAGCCGCACTCGGGTTCACAGGCCAATGCGGCGGTGTATCTTGCTCTGTTGACCCCCGGTGATACCATTCTGGGTATGAGTCTGGCAGATGGTGGACACCTGACTCATGGTTCAAAGGTTAATTTTTCGGGTAAGATATTTAATGCCATTCAGTATGGTCTGGATAATGAGACTGGAGAGATTGATTATGCCCAGGTGGAAGCCCTGGCGAAGGAACATCAGCCAAAGCTGATTGTAGCCGGTTTTTCTGCCTACTCCCGTGTTGTTGACTGGCAGCGATTTCGTGATATTGCCGATAGTATCGGTGCTTACCTGTTTGTTGATATGGCGCATGTGGCTGGTCTGATTGCAACCGGTTTATATCCTAGCCCAGTACAGATTGCCGATGTGACCACCACTACCACGCATAAGACACTGCGTGGCCCGCGTGGTGGTTTGATTCTTGCGCGTCCCAATCCAGAGATTGAAAAGAAGTTGAATTCATTGGTGTTTCCGGGTACCCAGGGTGGCCCCTTGATGCATGTGATTGCTGCCAAGGCGGTTGCTTTTAAAGAGGCCCTACAACCGGATTTCAAAGATTATCAGCAGCGTGTATTGGATAATTCCCGCGCAATGGCTGCAGTGATTATGGAACGGGGTTATAACATTGTATCGGGTGGCAGTGATGACCATCTGTTCCTGGTTGATTTGATTGATAAGGGCATGACGGGTAAGACGGCTGATGCAGCACTGGGTGCCGCTAATATTACAGTGAACAAGAATGCCGTGCCGAATGATCCACAATCGCCTTTTGTTACCAGCGGTATTCGTATTGGTACTCCCGCTGTGACAACGCGTGGTTTTGATGAAAATGATGTGCGTGAACTGGCAGGCTGGATCTGTGACATCCTGGATGATCCTGAGAATCAGCAAGTAATTGCTGAGGTGAAACAAAAGGTTGGGGTTGTTTGTAAACGTCTGCCGGTTTATGAGAAATAACTTAGTCATTCCCGCTTGCGCGAGGATGACATGACCTGAACGTAATGGGATTTTAATATGTATTGTCCTTTTTGTTTGGCAGAAGATACCAAGGTGATTGACTCGCGTCTGGCTGGGGATGGGATGCAGGTGCGCCGTCGACGTGAATGCCTGAGTTGTGGTGAGCGCTTTACTACCTTTGAATTTGCTGAACTGGTGATGCCGCGGATTATTAAGGGTGATAGTGCGCGTGAACCTTATAATGAAGATAAGCTGCGTGCCGGTATGTTGCGCGCGCTGGAAAAAAGACCGGTTGCAACGGAGGCGATTGAGGCGGCGATACAACGGATTCAGAAAAAACTGCGTTCTTGTGGAGAGCATGAGATATCCTCACGCAATCTGGGTGAATGGGTGATGGATGAGTTGCGTGACCTGGATCAGGTGGCCTACGTGCGTTTTGCCTCGGTCTATCGAAGTTTTCAGGATGTGAATGCCTTTCGTGAAGAGATTGAACGACTGGAAAAAAGACCAACAACCCAGCAGAAAAAACAGCCGATTCCCCTGGTTCCGGAAACGGATTCAGGCAAAGGCTAGTGCAGTGACTGATTCACAGTATATGTTACGCGCATTGCAGTTGGCACGGCAGGGGCTTTATCGTTGCCGGCCTAATCCGCAGGTGGGTTGTGTGCTGGTGAAGGAGGGTGAAATTATTGCTGAGGGTTGGCATCAGCGTGCGGGTGAAGGACATGCTGAGGTCAATGCCTTGCAACAGGCGGGTGTTCGGGCAAGAGGTGCGACGGCCTATGTGACACTGGAACCCTGTTGTCATTATGGTCGTACGTCACCTTGTAGTGAGGCATTGATTAATGCGGGTGTTGTGCGTGTGGTGGTGGCAATGCAGGATCCTAATCCTGTGGTAGCCGGTAAAGGTATACAATCTTTGCGTGAGGCGGGGATTGAGGTGAGTGATGGTCTGTTGCAGGATGAAGCTGAGCAACTGAACGAAGGTTTTATTAAACGTATGCGCACAGGGCGACCCTTTGTGCGTGCCAAGCTGGCAATGAGTCTGGATGGACGCAGCGCAATGGCATCCGGTGAAAGCCAGTGGATTACGGGGGGTGCTGCACGGCAGGATGTGCAGCGGCTACGAGCGCGTAGTGGTGCTATTGTCACGGGTATAGGTACGGTGCTTGCGGATGATCCATCCCTGAATGTGCGTGCCGATGATCTATGTGAGCAGATTCCGAATCAGCCGCTACGGGTGGTGATGGATTCAAATCTGCGCATGCCAACAACGGCAAAGATGTTGAGCTTGCCCGGGGATACTTTGGTGGTATCGGCAGTGACAGATATAACGCGTAGTACGGCCTTGCAACAGGCGGGTGCGGAGATTAAAGACTGTGCCTCTACACAGAGTCACGTTGATCTTGAATCAATGCTTGCGTATTTGTCAACGCTGGAGGTCAATGAGGTCTTGTTGGAGGCGGGTGCGATATTGAATGGTGCGATGTTGCAACAGGGCCTGGTTGATGAACTGGTAATTTATATGGCACCACATATTATGGGTGCCAATGCGCGCGGTCTGTTCTTGATATCGGGGCTGGATCTGATGCAGGATCGTATTGCACTGGATATCAAGGATATTCGAGCCGTTGGTGAGGACTGGCGGATCACGGTGCGGCCGCGCTTTAATTAGTGGTAAAGTAGCTATATGTTTACAGGTATTATTGAATCATTAGGCAAGGTGCTTGCTTGCGAACCTCGTGACGGTGATATGCGTTTGCGTATCCACACGGGTAAACTGGACATGGCTGATGTCATACTCGGTGATAGTATTGCTGTTAATGGCGTATGCCTGACGGTAGTTGAGTTACCGGGCGATGGTTTCTGGGCAGATGTATCGGGTGAGACCTTGGCGCATACGATATTGGTTGATATCGTAGCGGGTGCGGAGGTCAATCTGGAGAAGGCACTGACTCCAACGACACGTCTAGGTGGTCATCTAGTGAGTGGGCATGTGGATGGGGTTGGCTCGGTGATTGAACGACACAGTGATGCGCGTTCTGAACAGTTCAGGATCAAGGTGCCAGATTCATTAGCAAGATATATTGCTAAAAAAGGTTCGGTTTGTGTGGATGGTGTGAGTTTGACGGTCAATGCGGTTGATGGTGCTGTGTTTAGCCTGAATATTGTGCCGCATACCCTGCAGGAGACAACGATTGGTAGTTGGCAGGTAGGTCGCAAGGTGAATATTGAGGTGGATGTGATTGCGCGTTATTTGGAACGTTTGGTAATGGGTGATGAAGCGGCTGTTGCGAGTAGTGGTGGTGTGACGGAAGGCTTGTTAAAGGAACATGGGTTTATATGATTGAATAGAGGTTTTTCTGGTAAGGTCGAGACAAGAATTGCTCCTCTTTAGCAGAGACACGCCGTAAATATGTCCATGCGGCTGACGGTCTCTGCTAAAGAGGAACAATTCTTCTCTCTTGAGTTAACAGGACGCGAGTGATGGTGGGAACAATCCCTGTCTCTGGTTATGAGTAGGGTGGTAGTGATAATTAATCAGGATTTAGGTGTATGTCGTTAAATAGTGTAGAAGAGATTATTGAAGACTTGCGTAATGGCAAGATGGTTATCCTGATGGATGATGAGGATCGGGAGAATGAGGGCGATCTCATTATGGCTGCCTCGGAGGTGCGTCCGGAAGATATTAATTTCATGGCTAGTCATGGTCGTGGTTTAATCTGTCTGACCCTGACCAGGGAGCGTTGTAAACAACTGAAGTTGCCTTTGATGGTGAATGATAATGAGGCACAGTTCTCGACTAATTTCACGGTCTCGATTGAGGCGGCTGAGGGTGTTACCACGGGTATCTCGGCCTATGATCGGGCGCATACGGTACGCACAGCAGTGACTCCCTCAGCCAGTCCAAAGGATATCGTGCAGCCGGGTCATATCTTTCCTTTGATGGCGCAATCGGGTGGTGTGTTGGCGCGTGCTGGACATACGGAAGCGGGTTGTGATCTGGCGCGTCTGGCGGGGTTGGAACCGGCAGCGGTTATTGTTGAGATCCTGAACGAGGATGGCAGTATGGCTCGGCGTCCGGATCTTGAGATCTATGCTAAGAAGCATAATCTGAAGATGGGTACCATTGCTGATCTTATTCACTATCGTATCGAGAATGAAAAGAGTGTGGAACGTATTGCAGAATCCGAGGTGATGACGGAGTTTGGTGAGTTCCATCTGGTTGCCTTTGAGGATAGCTTTGATCACGACCTGCATTTTGCCTTTGTGCGTGGTGAAATTGATCCTGAAGACACGACGCTGGTGCGTGTACACATGAAAAATGTGCTGGGTGACCTGATTAATACCCCGATGGAAGGAATGAGTGTGCCCTTGCGTTCTGCCTTGAAGTGTATTGCTGATGAAGGTAAGGGGATTGTAGTTGTGTTGCGTCGACCGGAGTCTAATCGTGATATTGTTGATCGTCTCAAGAACTACTCGGAACACTATAAGGAAGAGATGCATCGAGAGGAAGGCGGCGATCTGCGTACTTATGGTATTGGCGCACAGATTCTGACGGATCTTGGGGTCAGGCGTATGCGGGTGTTGGGTTCGGCGCGTAAGATTCATGCGATTAAGGGGTTTGATCTTGAGGTGGTGGAGTATGTTCATTGTTAGAGTGAGACATGGATTGGTGGCTTTTATCAAAGACACGCTGTGAATACATCCCTGTAAGCTCGACAGCCGCGTCCATGCGGCTGACGGTCTTTGATAAAAGCCACCAACCCATGTCCTTTATGATTGGTGGGATGGCATATAATGTTAGTGAGTGAGTTGAGAGAGTTAATAGTATTATGAGTAAAATTATTGAAGGTGGTCTGGTGGTTCGTGGTGCACGTTTTGCTTTGTTGGTGGCGCGTTTTAACAGCTTTGTGGTGGATAGTCTGCTGGAGGGTGCGAAGGATACACTGTTACGGCATGGTGCTGAGGACAAGAATCTGCATGTCATCAAGGTGCCGGGTGCCTTTGAGATGCCACTAGTGGCGCAGCGTCTGGCTAAGAGTGGTGAGTATGATGCTATTATCGCTTTAGGTGCTGTTATTCGTGGTGGCACGCCTCATTTTGAATATGTTGCGGGTGAATGCACCAAGGGGTTGGCGACGGTCGGTATGCAGCATGATATCCCGGTCTCCTTTGGCGTGCTGACGGTAGATAGCATCGAACAGGCGATTGAACGTGCGGGTACCAAGGCCGGCAATAAAGGTGATGAAGCGGCTTTGTCTGCGATTGAGATGGTTAATTTATTAAACCAGTTGGGTCAATAAAACAGATGATCACAGCTCCGATCTCATTACATGCGCGATCAAGAGCCAGACGGCTTGCGTTACAGGCCTTGTATCAATGGCAATTAACAGCTCTGGATAATGATGAGCTGGTCAGACAATTTCAGGATGCAGAAGGTTTTGACAGGGTTGATCAGGAGTATTTTTATGAACTGCTGAGCCAAACCGTTAATCATATTGAGCCGATTGATGAAGCCTTGGCACCTTGCTTGAGCCGTGTCATTGAGCTGGTCGATCCGGTTGAAAGGGCTATCTTGCGAATGGCAACTTACGAATTGTTGTACCGGCAGGACATTCCGTTCAAGGTGGTTCTGAATGAGGCGGTTACCTTAACTAAGAAGTTTGGTGCGGAAAAGGCGCATGCCTTTGTTAATGGGGTGCTGGATAAGCTTGCACACAAGGTTCGTGCTGACTGAATTTTCGATCATTGAGCAATACTTCAAGGGTGCTACTGGTAAGCGCGATGATGTACGCGTGGGCATTGGTGATGATGGTGCGGTGATGCGAGTTCCTGCCGGCATGGAGCTGGTGGTGGTAATGGATACGCTGGTCTCTGGTATTCATTTCTTTGAGGATTGTAACCCTGCTGATATCGCCTACAAGTCACTGGCGGTTAATCTTAGTGATCTTGCTGCGATGGGTGCACAGCCTGCTTGGGCAACTTTATCTTTAACTCGTCCCACTCTGGATGATATCTGGTTACAATCATTTGTTCATGGGTTTTCATCGCTGGCTAATGAATATAATATTCAGTTAATCGGTGGTGATCTTAGTCGCGGACCGTTGTCGGTCACTGTGCAGATGCATGGTTTTGTGCCGCAAGGTCAGGCTCTGTTGCGTAGTGGTGCAGCGGTGGGGGATGCTGTTTTTGTCACCGGGAGTCTGGGCGATGCAGGGTTAGCTCTGCGACTGATGAAAAATGATAGGTTGGATAAAAAAAACGGGCATCATGTTTATTTGCAACACCGTCTGCAACGGCCAACCGCACAGGTTGATGCCGGAATGGCTCTGCGTCAGATAGCCAGTTCAATGATTGATATATCGGATGGTTTGGTGGCAGACCTTGGGCATGTATTGAGAGCCAGTGCTGTGGGTGCAAGGGTGGATGTTGATTTGCTCCCTGTCTCTATGTCCTATGAAGCTGTTGTGAGTGAATTGTCGGGTACGATAGATCAATATCAGTTGGCATTGAGTGCCGGTGATGATTATGAGCTTTGCTTTACCGTGGCTGAGGATAGGATTGAAGCCCTGGTGCAGTTTTTTTCCGGGGCAGGACTGAGTTATCATCGAATTGGTGTAGTTGAGGAGGGTGATGATCTGCGGTTGTTGTTGCAGGGTAATGATTATGTACTGGAGCATCAAGGATTTCGGCATTTTTAGCTTACAGGATCGTTGGTGCGCAATGCGCACCCTACCCTTGTCATCCTCGCGTATGCGGGGATCCAGACTTGATTGGTGGGGGTAGGGTGCGTACTACGCACCAGGATTTTGATGGGTTCCCGCCTGCGCAGGAATGGTAAGGTTGAGGAAATGCAAATGAGTGAAAATACTTGTGACTAATCAATCTCTGGGATTTGTTGCCTTATTAAAGAATCCAGTGCATCTATTCGCTTTTGGTTTGGGTAGTGGTCTGGCACCTTATGCGCCGGGGACGGCGGGAACGGTAGCTGCGGTGCTGATCTATGCCTTGTTGCCTGAGTTTTCTTTAGAGATCAATCTACTGATTATTTTCGCCAGCTTTTTATTAGGTGTCTATTTATGCGGTAAAACGGCGGTGGATCTTGGTGTGCATGATCATTCGGGTATTGTCTGGGATGAATGGGTGGGTTACTTTATTACGGTAATATGGTTTCCCAAGCAGTGGCCGTGGCTAGTAGCGGGTTTTATATTGTTCCGTTTCTTTGATATTGTTAAACCTTGGCCTATTAGCTGGCTGGATCGCCAGGTTGATGGTGGTTTGGGTATTATGTTGGATGATGTGCTGGCGGGCATATTTGCCGCGCTCGTGTTGCTTTTTATTTCACCCTACTTATAGATATAACAAGACGGGAGTTTGTGTTGAGTATAAAAAATGAATATCGAATTATATCTGTTCGTCGATCAGGGCAACATGCCGTTATAAATTGGCTTTGCCGACAATTGAATGGAAACACCCGGTTTTTTAATGATGTCGATCCTGGGGTGCGATTAGTGGATTTGCTTCAGCGTGAGTCCTCTTTTGACAAGTGCTTTCTGGATGGGGTTGAGTTGGATAGTCAAGTGGGTGACGATAGAATTGATAATCTTGTCTATAACCATGAGGATGTATTGCTGGATGAGATCGGTGATATAGACGGTGCGTTTTTATCGGGGTGTTGTAACGAATCATTTTCAGGTACAACGATTATTGTTGTGCGCGATTTTGCTAATGTTTTTGCCAGTCGCTACTTCTTTGAAATGCAAATGCCGGGTAATGCGAAAAGATGGAAATGGGATGATGTTGATCTATGGATGAACCATGCATCGATGATGAGTAAGTTACAGCAGAAATCCGGTTCTGTTGTAGTGATTAATATGCAGAACTGGACATATAATACAGATTATAGAAAGAAGATTGCTGACCAATTAAGTATTAATTTTACTGATGCGGGATACAATGAAGTAGGACATATAGGCAGTACATTTGATGGCGATGCGCAATCCATGAGGCTTGATGAGCGATGGAAAAAGGTCATTGAAATGCCGGGTTATAGAAGTCTGTTCGATAATGTTGGTGCTGTTAAGCTTAATGATTCAATATTTGGAGTCACGCCCGCTGTTCAATATATTGGCGAGGTGTCTTGTTCGAATAAGGTGGTATGCAAGGAAGACCTGGGTTTATTGTTACAGAATAAAAGATTTCAGGAGGCGCGTAATATCGGTGTGCAACTGATTCATGAAACTCCTGGTGATGGTGAAGTTTGGTTTATGTTGGCTGCAATCAATGCCAGTATGGAGCTTTTTGATGATACGATAGCCTGTTGTAAACGTGTGTTAGAGATATATCCTGCTCATTTCCAGTCAATGTATAATCTTGCGATTGCCCTTCAATACGTGAATGGATATAGTGAGGCGTTGTTTTACTGGGAGAAGTTACGGGAAATAACGCCGCAGGACCCCAATGTTCTGGCAAGTATTACTTTGTGTCTCAATAAGGTTGATCGTTTTGATGAGGCGATTGCTTTGTGTGCTGATGCACTGAAGATCTATCCTCAACACTATCATTTAAACAATAATCTTGGCCTTGCTTTTTTTTCGATAAAATCTTTTTCTTCCGCGATTAAATGTTTTAATCAAGCGGTGTCATCCGGACAGGATAATGGTCAGGCATTATCTAATATAGGATTGTGTCATATTGAGGAAGAGGATTATGAAAGCGCATCCGCTTGTTTTAAATCTGCTCTGAAAAAAAATGCTGATCTACTGGATTCGCGGCTTGGTTTGATCCGTTCTTTTAAGTTTTCTGGTGATTACACAACGGCTAAGAAATACGCGCTTGAATTATTGCATGATAAACCTGATCTGGCTGAAGTGCATGAGGAGCTAGGCATTATACTTGTTGAGATGGACGATCTATTCGGTGCGATTCATTCCTTTCAGAAGGCATTATCACTTGCGCCGGGAAATGTACAATATCTTTCTCATTTGGGAAACACCTTGTTTTTTTCAGGGCAGCATGATCAATCCAGAGAGTGTTATGAGCAAGCCATTTGCTTGTCACCTGAATATGCGCAAGCACATTGGCATTATTCCTGGGTGTTATTGTTGAACGGTGAGTATGAAAAGGGCTGGTGTGAATATGAATGGCGATTTGAGGCGGGTGTTGCACATAGATATCAGCTTACTCAGCCAGAATGGAATGGCGAGGTTATGGAAGGCGGACGTATTTTGCTTTACTGTGAGCAAGGGTTTGGTGATGCTATTCAATTTGTGCGTTATGCTCGACTGGTTAAGGAGAAAGGCTTTTATATTATAATTGAGTGCAGAAAAGAACTGCTTCGCATTTTCGAGAACTGTTCATTTATTGATGAGGTATTGATTGAGGGTGGTGCTCCGCCCTGTTTTGATGTGCATTACCCATTGCTTAGCTTGCCTGCTCTGTTGAAACTTAATGCGCCAGCACAATTGACTTCATCACCCTATATCAGTTGTATCAATTCTCCCTGTATTTTGCCAAAAGTGAAAAATAAAGAGGTTAATTTGCGTATAGGGATAACCTGGCAAGGAAACCCGGGCTTTAAATGGAATCACTGGCGTTCTTGTTCATTGGATATGTTTAAACCCATTATTGAGAATGACCTGGTTCAAACCTACAGTTTGCAGAAAGGGGTGGCAGTAGAACAGTTGCCCGATCATGATTGGGTAGATCAACTCATTGATCTTGGATCAGGTTTTAATGATTTTGCGGATACTGCTGCGGCAATGCAGGCACTTGATATTATTATAACTACGGATACAAGTGTTGCTCATTTAGCGGGTGCATTAGGGTGTGAAACCTGGATCTTACTTTCCACAGTACCGGACTGGCGTTGGTTGAAGACGGGTGAATCTTCTATATGGTACCCTAATGTTCGTTTATTCAGGCAGACGAATGAGGGTGATTGGGATTCTGTGATGCAGGCTGTTTATACGGCTATTCAGGAAAGAATCTATCGCTAACCCAGCCCGCCTATAATCCGATAATCCCTTGTTTACTGACTAGTTCTTGTTACCAATCACCATGGCATAGGCGGAGTGATTATGAATGGATTCAAAATTCTCTGATTCCACTACGTAGGATTTAATGCGTGGGTCGGCATTGAGTCGGGCTGCGACATCACGCACCATATCTTCAACAAACTTGGGGTTGTTATAGGCCCGCTCGGTGACATGTTTTTCATCCGGGCGTTTTAACAGGCCATAGAGTTCGCAGGATGCCTCTTTTTCAACCAGGTCAATGATCTCTTCGATCCAGATGAAATCATTGGTGCGTACATTGACAGTAACGTGAGAGCGTTGGTTGTGTGCGCCGTAAGCAGAGATCTTTTTAGAGCATGGGCACAGGCTGGTAACGGGTACAACTACCTTGATATTGGTATCAATGCCTTGTTTGCCTAGTTCGCCAATTAGAGTGACATCATAATCCATCAGGCTTTGTACACCGGATACTGGTGCCTTTTTATTGATGAAATAGGGGAACTGCATCTCAATGTGCCCGGCCTCGGCCTCCAATACTTCGGTCATCTCCTGTAACATGTCCTTGAAGGATTCCACCGAGATCTCTTTATCGTTGTGATTCAGAATTTCAACGAAGCGGGACATGTGAGTGCCCTTGAAATTATGTGGCAGGTTTACATACATATTGAAATTGGCAATGGTATGTTGAGTACCATCGGAACGATCCCGAACTCCGACAGGATGGCGGATATCCTTGATGCCAACCTTGTCGATAGGGATACATCGGGTATCTTCACTGCTTTGTACGTCAGCAATGGTGTCGTTCTGTGACTTGCTCATTTATTATTCCTCGGTGTAACGAACGCAGGATCGGTCAGTTTCCCAGATAGCGATTGCACTGACCCGGATTCTGGAGTCGTTAACAAGTTGGGATAGTTCCCTATAGATATAGGTCGCCAGATTTTCTGCGGTTGGATTGATTGTTGTAAAGGGTTCCAGGGCATTGATATCCTGATGGTCAAGGCGCTGAATAATTCTGTTGGCGGCCTCTTTGACATCCTTGAAGTCCATTGCCATGCCGATTTTATTTAATGCATTGGCCTGCACCTCAATTTCGACTTTCCAGTTGTGACCATGGACACGCGCACAATCACCGACATAATCACGGAGATGATGTGCGGCGGAGAATTCAGTTAATACCTTAACGGTATATGTGGGTGACATGCGATATACCTGATGCTATGTGCTTAAGTGTCTGGATTTAGTCTGGAAAGACGTTCTTCAATACTACGTATAATACCATTAGTGTCTAGTCCACACTCAATTAATTGCTGTTCCCTGCTCGCGTGTTCAACGAAGATGTCGGGTAAACCGAGGTTTAAAACGGGTATGTTTAGCTGTTTTTTCGCTAGCAACTCGTTGACAGCACTACCTGCCCCTCCAGCGATAACATTATCCTCTAGTGTGACCAGTATTTCATACTCAGTTGCTATGGAAATTAGCAAAGTCTCATCCAGTGGTTTGATAAAACGCATATTGACCACAGTCAAATCCAGCTTATCGGCAGCATCCAGAGCGTTATTAAGTAAACTACCAAAGCTTAGAATAGCGATCTTGCTGTTGCCCTGACGGGTAATAATAGCCTTGCCGATATCGATGTCCTGTAGCTCATCAATAATCTCTGTGCCGGGCCCTTGACCACGAGGGTAACGTACCGCAGCCGGGCCATCCCAGTGATGGGCTGTGGTCAACATCTGGCGACATTCATTCTCATTGGCTGGTGCCATGATTAACAGGTTGGGCACGCAGCGTAGGAAACTAAGATCAAAACTACCGGCATGGGTAGGGCCATCGGCACCGACCAGACCCCCTCGATCAATGGCTAATGTAACAGGCAGGTTGGGCAGGGCAATATCGTGGATGAGCTGATCATAGGCACGCTGCAAAAAGGTTGAGTAGATGGCAACGACTGGACGCATCCCCTCACAGGCCATGCCGGCAGCCATGGTTAGACAATGTTGTTCAGCGATACCCACGTCAAAGTAGCGTTCAGGAAATTGTTCAGAGAAGTTAACCAGGCCCGACCCCTCTCGCATCGCCGGGGTGATGGCTATGAGGTTTTCGTCCTGTTGCCCCTGATCACAGATCCAGTCACTGAAGACCTGGGTATAAGTCAGGCTGGAACAGGGGGCCTGTTTATTTTTGCCGGTTGCCTGGTTGAATGATGCAACCCCGTGAAAGCGGCAGGGATCCTGCTCGGCATGGTGATAGCCCTTACCCTTGCGCGTGATGATATGCAGGAGTTGAGGGCCATTGAGTGAACGTAGGTTACGCAGGGTATTGACCAGGGTATCTATATCATGACCATCAATCGGGCCGATATAGTTAAAACCCATTTCTTCAAACAGGGTGCCAGGGCCGGGTATGACCATGCCCTTCATGTGTTCTTCGGCGCGCCGAGCCAGTTCATGCACCGTAGGGATCGTCTTGAGTACGTTCTTACTGCTTTGACGCATGGCGGTATAGGTCCGGCTGGACAAAATTCTGGCCAGATAATTGGACATGGCACCGACATTGGGTGAGATCGACATATCATTATCATTGAGGATAACCAGTAAATTTCTGTGTAGATCACCGGCATGATTGAGTGCCTCAAAGGCCTGTCCTGCTGTCATAGCACCATCACCAATAATGGCAATCGCTTTATTATTACGATGTTGTTGGGCGGTAGCAATCGCCATCCCCAGGGCGGCACTAATCGATGTACTGGAGTGCCCAACGGTAAAGGCATCGTAGGGGCTTTCTTCTCTCTTCGGGAAACCGGCAAGCCCACCCGCTTGACGTAGGGTATGCATTTGTTGGCGTCGCCCGGTCAGGATCTTGTGCGGATAGCTTTGGTGACCAACATCCCATATCAGTTTATCGGCCGGGGTATTAAAGACATAGTGCAAGGCAATGGTTAACTCAATGGTACCCAGGCCAGAGGCAAGATGACCGCCAGTATCACTAATGCAATCAATAAGATAGGCGCGCAACTCTGTTGCAAGAAGCCTTAGTTCAGGCACAGCTAACTTGCGTAGGTCTGCCGGCAGGTTGATCTTTTCCAGCAGTGAGTAAGGTGTATCTGTTGTCATTGCGAAGTCATCATGGATAAGGGGGGAATTATCCCCTTCGCAAGGACTTGTTGCAAGAAAATGTTAAATCTTCTTTCTTATGTTTTTTTAATTCGGGCCACCCCGATAAGACCGAATAACCCGGATATAAACAACCAGATGGCTGCGGGTATGGGGACAACACTGGATGGGCCAAAGACCTGACCCCATTGGCTGACATCATCAAATGTAAGCCCTGTGAAGTTTGTTGTCAGGTTAAAGTCATCAACTTGTCCACCACCCAGAAGTACGGCATCGATGCGTTGTTCTTTGGCGTATTTGCTTTGTGCTGAAAAAAGGATGTTTCCACCCCAACCAGCTTCCTGAATAACAAAGGTATGTATGTTATCGATATGAGCATCCGTGTGTGTAATATCAGGTTTACTGCCTCCAAAAATGGTGTAATCGAAGTTTTCAAGACCTGCAAAATCCAGTCTGATATACGGGTTTAGTGATCCCCCTGGTTTGATTGATATTCGATAATCCCATTGACCGAGGGGGTTGCTGGCCTGGTCGCCATGATGCGCCTTAGTATCACGTCCATTATCTGTATTCCAGCTTGTTGCCAAATCGCCGGACACTATTTGATTAAACTCGCTACCCCATAACCAGGTAAGCCCCGCAATTTCATCATCATCAATTATTGACTGGGATGGCATGGTGTAATCAGTGCCGGTATAAAGATTTTCATGCATAACATTATCCTGGAGGCCCTTGGCATCACGTTGAGGAATGTTATTGCCATCGAGAGAATGATCGATAAATTCCTCAGTGTAGGTGAACGGGACATACAAATCGTCGAGCCCAAGTGCATGCCCAAGTTCATGTGTTAAGATCCACTGAAAATTATCAGCATTCCATGCTACATTTGCATCGGGCTGCCCACCAAAAACCATGTTAGTAAAACCTGGATTACTTGTTGCACCATAACCAGTGGTTTCTGCACCTGTTTGGGAGTTGTTAAAATTGAGTCGAATCAGACCTGTATTTGCGGCACCTGAGGTATTGCCAAAGCTTATGTTTGCCCAGGATGCCCACATATTTGTTGCATTCATAAGTCCATTATTGACGATTGCAGTGGTGAGTCCTGTAGGCAGTGAACTGGATGATACGCCAATGTCACCAAAATTATAAATGGATGCAGGGCTACCACCGATTGATTGTGCCGGATACATAATACCCTGAAGATCATAATCAACCGCAAAGTCAGCACGACCATTACCGTATTTATAAAAACCGTATGCGAATGTAAATGATGACCAAAAAGTGAATGTTAGTGATACAAGAACAATAAAGCCCCTCATTTCTATCTCCTCAATATTTTTTATGCTTACACGTTATTGCAACGTGCGATTTATAGCGTTTAAGTGTAGATCTTTTTTTCAAAAAGTCCAGGCTAGTCGTTAATGCCCACTATATAGCGTAGCGATACTGTCCTGATAATGATCTTCAATCGCTTGACGTCTAGACTTCATGGTTGGGGTCATCATGCCATTTTCAATCGTCCAGGGATCTAATATAGCCTTGATGGTGTAGATTTTGGCATAGCCAGGGAAGTGATCCAGTTTTGCCGTGATATGTTGCAGTAATTCCTGTTGAACGCGCTCATCATCAAGGCTGATGGTTTGTTCCGGATCCAGGGCAAGGTGAATTACTAGTTTCCTCCATTTTTCTTTATTCAGAACCACAATGGCAGATAGGAAGGGTCGACCCTCACCGATGATGATGATCTGCTCGAACAGGGGGTCTGTACTAATGGCGAGTTCCATATCAGCAGGTGGAACCTTTTCACCATTGGAGAGTACAATGATGTCCTTGATGCGGCCAGTAATATAGATGCGTCCGCTATGAATCTCGGCGATATCACCAGTATGTAACCAGCCCTCTGCATCAATAATCTCACCAGTGGAAATCTCATCCTGGTAGTAGCCCAGCATTACACCGGGGCCACGCACCAGTAATTCACCGTTATCATCAATGTGAGTTTCCACCTCGGGCAGGGGTTGACCGACGCTGAACGGGTCATTGTCATCCAGTCGATTAGTGGAGACTACCGGGCTGAGTTCGGTCATGCCATAGCCCTGACTGATGGTGATGCCAAGACCAATGAAGGTGCGGGCAATAGCGTTGGATAAGGGGGCGCCACCGCTAACTGCCAGACGCAGTTGTCCACCCAGTTTGGCACGAATTTTTTTTGCCACCAGGGTGTTGAGCAAAGGCCATAGTAATTGAGATGCTGACCAACTCGCTCTGCCCTGTGAGATCAGAAATCGTCTCCAGCCCACGTTTACTGTTTGCTCGAATAGTCTGCGGGCAAACGGCGGTTTTTCGGTTAGTTGTAATTGAATCTTGTTATAGATCCGTTCAAAGATACGTGGCACGGTGACCAGGATGGTTGGACGAATGATCAGTATGTCTTCGGCAAGTTGTTCGATAGAACGGGAAAAGGATACGCTGGCGCCCACCAGCATAGGCAGGTAATAACCGGCGGTACGCTCAAACATGTGCGATAAGGGCAGGAAGGAGAGAAACATATCGTTGCTATAGAAATGATCGCAGCGTTGGGCGCTATCGGCATTCCACAGGATATTGGCATGACTGAGCATTACGCCCTTGGGGTTACCTGTGGTGCCGGAGGTATAGACGATGGAGGCCAGGGTATCATTGGGTACATTCAGTCGTTCCAGTGCCGCACCATTAGTGGGTAGCCAGTTGGCAAGATCTTTCAGACGTGTGTCGTGTGCGTTATCAATGGGTGTGAGGGTTACGATGCGTTGAATCGTTTGCATACTATTGTAGACAGCGCATAGACATTGCCAGTGTTTATTATGTTCGATCAACAACACTTTGATCCTGGCGTTTTGCAGTATATAGCTGATATTGTCGGGACGGTCATTGGTATACAGAGGCACTACTACCAGTTGCAGAGACAAGGCAGCCTGTTCGAACATGATCCACTGGGGACTGTTACGCACCATGATGGCAACGCGATCGCCGATCTGTAAATTCTCTGCGGCCAGTGCGTTCTTCCAACGGGTAAGCTCGTTGGCAAGCTGTTGCCAACTCAGCTCGCACCATTGATTGTCCTGGCTGTTAAAATAACGATAGGCGAGGCTATCGGGGCTACGTTGTACGCGTTCCAGTAATAGGTTGTGCAGGTTGCCAATACCTTTGGGTGCAATGATATCCTGCTGTGGATTAGTCATTACCGTTTTCCCGGTCTTGTTCAAGTTGACTTTGGTGCGCAGTGCGCACCCTACCGGATAAATATTGCTGCCAACCGCTGGCAGGGGCAAAGCGTTGACCGTGGCGCTGTTGCAGTTGTTGCAGTTCTTCATAGACCGACTGGGCACCACGTTCCTGTAGATAGTGCATGGGGCCGCCACGGAAGGGGGCAAAACCAGTACCAAAGATGATCCCGGCATCAGCCAGATCGGCATCTTCCACGATGCCATCATGCAGGCAGGCAATAAGCTCGTTGATCATGCGCAGGATGAGTCGATCCTGGAGATCGTCAGGTGGGGTATAGCCTTTGTCCGTAGATGGCTTGACCATCTTTCCTTGTTTGAATGTATAGAATCCCTGACCTATTTTTTTACCCAGCTGACCACGTTCAACCCGTGTTCTGAGTATGTCGGGTACTTCGATATTCATATCTTGCGCAAGAATATCGGCTACCTTCAGACAAATATCGAGGCCAACAGTATCGGCCAGTTCAATTGGGCCCATCGGCATACCAAAGTCAGTCGCGGCATCATCAATGACCTTCAATGGGACACCCTCTTCAGCGAGCATCACGGCCTCAATCAAGTAAGGCATCAGTACGCGATTGACCAGAAAGCCGGGGCTGCTAGTGACGGGCAGGGGCAAGCGACTGAGTGATTTGGCAAAGCTGTTGGTACGTTGCAGATTCTCATCGCTGCTATTACTACCACGCACAATCTCAATCAAAGGCATTTTGGCAACCGGGTTAAAGAAGTGTAGACCCACTAACCGTTCCGGTTTTTCCAGTGCCTCGGCCAGTGTCTCTAGCGGGATACTGGAGGTATTAGTGCATAGCAGTGCATCGGCTTTCATCTGCGGTTCGATCTGGCGGAATAATTCACGTTTGACCTCAGCATCCTCAAAGATAGCCTCGATGACTATATCGGCGCGTGCCAGTGCATGTCCGTGTGGGTCGGGCATCAATCGATCCAGCGTACTTGAGATTAAACGCGATATTTTCAAACGTCTTTTATAAAGACTGTGGGCGCGTTTAATAACGTGTCCCAGAGTCTCGGTATCACGATCCTGTAGGCTCACATGGTAGCCTTGTAAGGCACACCAGGCAGCAATATCACCACCCATGACACCGCCGCCGATAACATGTACATATCGGGGTTTGTTATGCTGTTTATGTCCCAACCCCTTAAGTCTCTCTTGCAATTTAAACACCCGGATCAGATTTTGTGCCGTTTTGCCTACCAGTAACCTGGAAACCGATATGGCTTCTTCACGCAGCATCTGTTCACGATCATCGGCATGGTGTTGCCATAGATCAATCAATGCATAGGGAGCCGGGTAGTGTCCGCAAATGGCTTTTTTGGCAACCGTCTTGATCATGTATCTTGCAATCCATGGTCGCAGCAGTTTGTGGTTGAGTAGATTCAGCCACCAGGGTAGAGCTTTCTTTTTTGGCGGTTGACGTAAGATATTACGCGTAGCATTTATCAACTGGCGTTTGGCTACGGCAAAATCAATCAGGCGTATCTTTTTCGCCGCACGCGCTGACAGGCTACGGCCAGTGAGCATGATGTTTAATGCCGCGAGGGGCCCTGTAGCCTCCAGAGAACGTACCGTACCTCCGAAGCCGGGGTGAATCCCGAGCCGTACCTCCGGCAGACCCAAGCGGGTATCGAGGCTATCTTCGGCGATGCGATAGCGGCAGGCAAGAGCCAGCTCCATACCGCCACCAAGACAGTAGCCATTAATCAGTGCAATGGTCGTGCAGTTGAGTGTTTCAATTAGTTTGAATATGCGCTGTCCACGCTGGATGGCTTTCAGGGCGGCATCCTGGGATTCAAAGGCGGTAAATTCACCAATGTCGGCACCGGCAATAAAACCGTTTTCCTTGGCTGAACGAATCACCAGTCCCTGCGGTGGATGCTTGTGTAGATGCAGAAGGATATCTTCCAACTCGCTCAGAACCTCGGCAGAAAGGGTGTTAGTTGAGCTATCCGCCTTGTCCAGAGATAGCCAGGAAAATCCCTCTTCATCCGGTTCAAGTCGCCAGTGTTGGTCTGTTTTGTTATTCATGTCTCGAACCTTTCAATTAGCATCGCACCACCCTGACCACCACCAATGCACAGGCTGGCAATACCCCGCTGTGCCTGTTTACGTTCCAGTACCGAGAGCAGATGCAGGACAATGCGCGCACCACTAGCACCGACCGGGTGACCTAAGCTGATACCACCGCCATCAATATTAAGGCGTTCTTGGTCGATGCTGCCAAGTGCGGTCTCCAGCCCTAGTTCTTTACGGCAGTAATCTTTATCTTCCCAGGCGCGTAGACAGGCAATGATCTGGGCGGCAAAGGCCTCATTGATCTCCCAGTAATCAATATCTTCAAGTTTTAGCTGCTTGTTCTGGAGTAATTGCGTGACGGCGTGTACGGGACCTAACCCCATCTGAGCGGGATCTAGTCCGGCCCATTGACAAGCCTTTATCTCGCCACGTACCTTCAGGTTATATTTTTCTACCGCTGTGGTGCTGGCGAGGATCAGTATGCTTGCCCCATCGGTGATCTGCGCACTGTTGCCAGCAGTGACAGCACCAAAGGGACGATCAAATACCGGCTGTAGATGACCCAATTTTTCTACCGAGGAATCCTCGCGTACACCATCATCGTGGCTATAGACCTTGCCGTGGGTATCGTAGAGCACCTCGATTTCGGATAAATAGCCTTCCTTGATAGCCTGTGTCAGACGTTGGTGACTGCGTACCGCATAGGCATCCATTTCGTCACGATTAATATTAAAACGGTAGGCCAAATTTTCTGCGGTTTGTCCCATGGATAGACCGACAATGGGATCACTTAGACCACACAGTAGACCGATAACGGGTTTGAAAAAGGCAGGGCGTAATTGTCCTAGCACTTGTAGTCGCTGAGGCAGAGTTTTGGCGCTGTTCCATGCCCCCAGCCAGTTCACCATAGCAGTATTGAACAATACCGGTGCATGGCTCATTGCCTCTACACCACCGGCGAGTATCAGATCTGCCTGACCACTACGGATGTTAGCAGCGGCACAATCCAGTGCCTGCATACCCGAGGCGCAGTTACGTTGCACCGTCCAGGCGGGGGTCTGTTCGCCACAACCCAGGCGCAGGGCAATCAGGCGGGCAATATTGACCTCATCCGGGCCAGGCATGACACAGCCCATAATGATCTCATCGAAGGCATCGGGTTCAAAGGGTTGGCGTGTCAGCAGTGGCCGAGCACAAGCGATAGCAAGTTCAGTGGCATGGAAGGGGCCGGGTTTGTTACGCACTTTGAGTTGCGGGGTACGGCTGCCATCAACGATATAGACGGTGCGTTCGTTATTGCTGTTATCCGTTTCCGTCATGTTGGTTTTATATCCCGTTATTGAACTGATTTATTCTGGAAGTCATCGACCTTGATGACGGCTGTGCGTGCGGCATCGGCTGTACGAATGAGTTCGGCATCCTGCTCAGTAATTATAGCTTCTTTAATCCCGGCCTGGAGCATCCCTTCGATGCCATGATAATTGACCTTGTAGTCGTGCAGGCCTTGACGCAGTTTATGTTCAGCATCCTCTGCCTGTATGACCTTGATCAAGGCATCTTCCAGTCGGGAGATTGATTCGTTTCTTGCGCTGGGTAGATAGATGCCATCAGTGAGACGGTCGCGCCCATTAGAGGGGCTTAGTAATTGCTCGGCAAGCTGGTGTCCGAGTCGGTCATCGGGTGGTGAGAAATGTTGTCCTAACGGGAAGATTATCGCGCGCAGTAAAAAGGCGAGTGGGCGGTTAGGCAGGTTTTGCAATAGTCCGTTGATGGCTCGCTGGATCTCTGATAGTGAATATTGGCAGCTCCAGTGTAAAAGAGCCTGATCTGATTCCGGACAGCCTTGATCCTCGAAGTGTTTGAGCGCTGCTGAGGCAAGATACAGGTGGCTAAGTATGTCGCCGAGTCGTGCCGAGAGTAATTCCTTGCGTTTCAGGGTGCCACCCAATGTGATCAATGCGGCATCGGTGAGCAGGGCAAAGGCAGCACTCATGCGGGTGAGGTGCTGGTAGTAGCGGCGACTGGGGTTGGGGGCATGGATAGAGATTAGGTGTGAACCGGTGATGGCATGGAATAGGCTACGGAGGCTGTTTTTTATCACAAAGCGTATGTGGCCGAACAGTGCGCGATCAAATTTTTCCAGTGACAATACAGGGTCTTTTTCATTCAGGGCCTCCATTTCCTTGAATACATAAGGGTGACTGCGAATCGCCCCCTGACCAAAGATGATCATGCTGCGGGTGAGGATGTTGGCACCCTCTACAGTGATGCTGATAGGAATGCCCTGGTAGGCGCGTCCCATGATATTGCGTGGGCCAAGACAGATACCCGCGCCACCAAGGATATCCATGGCATCGTTGACGACCTTGCGCATACGTTCGGTGAGGTGGTATTTGACGATTGCTGAGATCACCGAGGGCTTTTCACCTTGATCCAGTGCGCAAGCCGTGAGGGTGCGTGCGGCATCCATCATATAGGTATAACCAGCAATACGAGCCAATGCCTCTTCAACTCCCTCGAAGCGACCAATAGGCATTTTGAACTGGGTACGAATACGCGCATAGGCACCCATACTACGCGCTGCCAATTTGCCTGCTCCGGTACTCAATGCCGGTAGGGAGATGCCGCGACCATCGGCGAGACATTCCATCAGCATGCGCCAGCCCTGACCAATGCGTTGCTGGCCACCGATAATCCAGTCGAGGGGTACAAAGACATTCTCGCCGCTATTAGGGCCGGTCATGAAGGGGATGTTAAGTGGGTTGTGGCGACGACCAATATTCACCCCCTCAGTATCGGTGGGGATCAGTGCCAGGGTAATGCCACGATCGGTTTCTTCGCTTAACAGCTTATCAGGGTCGTAGAGTTTGAATGCCAACCCCAGCAGGGAGGCAACCGGACCTAAGGTAATATAGCGTTTTTCCCAGGTCAGGCGCATACCGAGCACATCTTTTTCCCCCTGAAAATCCTGTCGATAGACAATGCCGTAATCGGGGATGCCCCCAGCATCACTTCCCGCATGGGGGTTAGTCAGTGCAAAGCAAGGAACCTCCTCACCTGATGCCAGTCGTGGCAGGTAATGATTCTTCTGTTCCTCGGTGCCGTACTCCAGTAGCAACTTGGCTGGCCCCAGTGAGTTGGGTACCATCACGGTGACCGCCGCGGTGATACTACGGGTTGATATCTTCATGACAATGGCAGAATGAGCGAGAGCGGAATAGTCCAGGCCGCCGTAAGACTTAGGGATGATCAGGCTGAAGAAACCATTATTTTTAATAAAGGCCCAGACTTCGGGTGACAGGTCCTCGCGTTGCTCGGTGATTTCCCAGTCGTTGAGCATAGCGCACAGTTGGTCTACCGGGCCATCGAGAAAGGCCTGTTCCTCGGCGCTTAGATGAGGGGATGGCAGTTGACGGAGTTTATCCCAATCGGGTCGACCACTGAATAATTCACCGTCCCACCATACCGAACCAGCGGCCAGTGCCTCACGTTCAGTTTGTGACATATGCGGTGTTATTTTTCGGAACATCTTTAATAGTGGTGCAGATATCCGACGTAGCCGCCAGCTTTGCTGATGTCCGGACTGTGGGCTCATGGTTTCCCCCTGGATGCGTCCGGCTCTGTTGCGGATATTGTGCCAGTTGACTCTAACTCTTCCGAGGGAGTTCTGGATTTAGCGCAGTCTGCTGCCGGGGTGTTGGTGGTTTCGGTGGTGTAGCAGTCATCCGGGTTATTGCAATACAGATCGGCATTGGCCCAAGGTAGATGGCGGTAGAGGGATAGATCGTTGAGGTTGAAAAAAGGGTATTTTATAATATCGAAATAGGGTGAAAAATCAAAGTCGCGTGGTGTTAGCAGGCGTGGATTACGCTGGTACAGGTGAATCTTGTTATCAGCTGTCTTTTCGGCAAAGGGCAGGATAGGGAAACGTACCGTCTGGAAGGCCTCTCCAATCATGGTGGAGCACACAGTACGAGTCTGTAGGCCTGGTTTATGTGAAAATAGGCAAGAACGCCAACGGCGTGGCAGGATATTATAGGGGAGCATGAAACGCGCCAGATCGAGCAAGTGGCGAATATCGTAATCACTGCCCAGTCGGTTGATTGCGTAGCCGACCACTGTGCGCGTATCTTCGGGTGATAGTCCATTGGGTCGGCAGATGCGTATATGTTCCTTGCTGTATTTTTCCAATGGATAAATAACCGTGCCTTCGCCAAGCAGTGCCTCAATAATATAGGGTTTACCCATTTCCAGATGATATTCATTGACCAGTGTTTTCTGTAGAGCAGGATTTTCCAGTTCGTAGAGATGACCAATGTAAAGTGCCGAATGAGTCCAGGGGCTTTGGGTGATGGTCTTGATGACCTCCGAAACACGACTACGTCCCTCGATCAGGATGACATCACCCGGGCGAACTTCATAACATAGACGATCAAAGCTGGAGAGTGGTGCAAGATTTAGATTAGACGTGGATTCATGGTTCAACCAATGGGTGAAGGCGTGTAGCAAACGTTTTTTGATACCAAATGTCACCATGGGCTTTTCTTTATCCTTAAATTAATTAAAGGAAACGTGTTGTTGCCGTAAATTATAGACCATTTTGTTGTATCAAGGTTGTTGGTGCGCAGTGCGCACCCTACCTAATGATCACGTTCGATAATATGGGCAGATAACCAACGCAAAGGATCAGCACGTTGATCCAGTTCTTGCAGGCTGTTGATCGCCTCCTGATGCAATTCCAGAGCTTGCTTGCGCGCCTCGCCCAGACCCAGCAGTGCAGGATAGGTTGCCTTGTTCAATGCATGATCACTGCCAACGGTCTTGCCTAGCACCTGGGTATCACCCTCTTCATCAAGAATATCATCCTGAATCTGGAAGGATAAGCCGATACATTTAGCATAATGATCCAGGCTTTTAATGATTGACTCATCGGCTTCCTGTGGCTGGCAGAGTGCTCCTAACAGGACGCTTGCCCTGATTAGTGCGCCCGTCTTGTGGATGTGCATATTCTCTAGTTCGGTGGCATTAATTTGTTTGCCGGTAGCTTCGAGGTCAATTGCCTGCCCGCCCACCATGCCCCTGGATCCGGCAGCATGCGTCAGAGTTTGTAGCATACGCATGTTGATAGCGGCATCGCTACTATCACCATATTCTCCGGCAAGGATTTGAAAGGCGAGGGTTTGCAGTGCATCGCCGGCAAGTATTGCTGTTGCCTCATTATATTTGATATGACAGGTGGCACGACCGCGACGTAGATCATCATCGTCCATGGCAGGCAAGTCATCGTGGATAAGTGAGTAGGCATGGATGAGTTCAACGGCACAAGCAGGTCTATGTAATCTCTCTTCTGTTACACCGAGGGCGCGACCACTGAGATAGACGAGTAAGGGACGAATCCGTTTACCACCATTGAATACCGAGTAACGCATGGCCTGATGCAAGCTGGATGGATGAATTTTGGGGTCAGGGAGATGTCGTTCCAGTGTCTGATCAACCTGTTGTGCGTAATAGTCTAGTAACGGTTGTAACTGAGGGTTCATAAGTTTTATCAGATGTTTTCCGGATTAAATGCTTCGGCTCTCTGCTGACCATTTTTTTCCAACAGGATCTCAACCTTTTGTTCGGCTGATTGTAGAGTCTGTTGGCAAATACGGGTTAGCTCAATGCCTCGTTCAAAGCTATCCAGAGATTGTTCCAGATTGATCTCGCCACCCTCCATTTTCTCAACCAGGTCAACCAGGACCTCCAGTTCCTTCATTGCCTGTTCAAAATCGAGTTCTTTTTTCATTTTTTTAGCCACAGCGTACCTCTGGAGGTTCCTTAAGGAGCCTTTGATTATTGACCTGTGTAAGTTAACTCAGGGGGGGATTACAGGTCAATGGCTTTATTATGGCAAGGAATGCCAGTGGAAATGTATCAGCGTATATACATTATCATCCTGAACAAACTCTACTTTATCAGATAATTGATAAATATTACGACGACTTTCATTACTACATGGAAAAGTGCGTTATTAATTGAAGACACCGTACAAAGATGGCACAACCCATGTGATATTTGAGCTGGGCGCAACGGCTAAAACGGGTATTCAATATTGACATCGAAACCTGTAGTCAATGTGGTGGAGCGATGAAGGTTATTGCCTGTATAGAAGATCAGGTGGTAATTGATAAGATACTATCTCACTTGAAAGATAAAGAGACGGCTTCAGTAGATACTGTTTGTTTGCCAGAGTCTCGTGCACCGCCACAAAAGAGTTTATTTGATTGATATGGGAATATGATGTGTTGCATGATGCTGCGAACTTAAAATAGTCGGCAGGTTTACCTGTTGGTTTTTGTGTGAGAATGGATAAAAACCGGTTGCAAAGAACGGTTGGAAGGGTAAAGAATTCATTGAGTTTATGAAAAAAGCTGGGGATTTACAGGTTTAGTGAGTTAGTGGGTTGAGATTTGATCTGGACTTTTGGTAAAAGGGTGTTTATTCTTCCTATACTTTTAGGGGCGGTGTTTATACTTCATTGCACTTCAATCAGTGGACTTATACATCGCAATAGGGAGAAATTCAATGATCGCCTGCAGAACAATATCGACAAAATGGAAGTTATGTCTCTGTTTATTTGTACCCATTTTCTTATCAGCATGTAATAAAGATTCAGGAAACAAAGTGGATACAACTCCACCAACCGTCAGCAGCACCTCTCCTGTGGCTGCCGCCACTGCTGTGGCCCGCAATAACATTCTTACCGCAACCTTTGACGAAGATATATTTGCTGTAACGGTCAATGCAGCCAGCTTTTCGCTGGCAAAATCAGGATCGGGTAATATTAGTAGCACCGTTAGCTTTGATGGCGTAAATAATGTGGCGAGTTTAATTCCAAATCGTAAGCTTGCCGTCCTCGCTTCTTATACCGCGACGTTGAGCACCGCGATCACAGATCTTAGTGGTAATGCCCTGGCTGTCAATTACAGTTGGTCTTTTACCACTGCCGATGTTGCTTGGAGTACCGCCGAACTGATTGAAACCAACAATGCAGGGGATGCGGATAGTCCTCGAGTTGCCTTTGATGGCAATGGCAATGCCATCGCGGTGTGGTCTCAATACGATGGTGCCCGCGATAATATTTGGGCCAGTCGCTTTGATGGTACCAGTTGGGATGCCGCCGAACTGATTGAGACCGACAATGCAGGGGATGCATATGGTCATAAAATTGCCTTTGATGGCAACGGTAATGCCATTGTGGTGTGGTCTCAATACGATGGGGTAAGTAATAATATCTGGGCCAACCGCTTTGATGGCACCAGCTGGGGTGCTGCCACGCTGATTGAGACCGACAATGCAGGGGATGCATATAGTCCTGTAATTGCCTTTGATGGCAATGGTAATGCGCTTGCGGCGTGGTTTCAATCTGATGGTGTGCGCAATAACATCTGGGCCAACCGCTTTGATGGCACCAGCTGGGGTGCTGCCACGCTGATTGAGACCGACAATGCAGGTGGGGCATCTGCTCCTAAAATCACCTTTGATGGAAATGGAAATGCCATCGCGGTGTGGCATCAATCTGATGGTGCGCGTAGTAATATTTGGGCTAACCGCTTTGATGGCACCAGTTGGGGTGCTGCCACGCTGATTGAAACCGACAATGCTGGGGAAGCCGTTTTTCCTGACATCGCCTTTGATGGTAACGGCAATGCGCTTGCGGTGTGGAGTCAATCCGATGGTATTCGTGCTAACATCTGGGCTAACCGCTTTGATGGTACTAGCTGGGGTACTGCCACGCTGATTGAAACCGACGATGCTGGGGAAGCAGTTTTTCCTGACATCGCCTTTGATAGTAATGGCAACGCACTTGCAGCCTGGCATCAATCTGATGGTGTGCGTAATAACATCTGGGCCAACCGCTTTGATGGTACTAGCTGGGGTACTGCCACGCTGATTGAAACCGACAATACCGGGGGCGCAGGTTATCCTCAAATAGCCTTCGATGGCAATGGTAATGCCCTCGCGGTATGGTATCAATCTGATGGTGTGCGTAATAACATCTGGGCCAACCGCTTTGAGTAGGCTTACTTGTATCACTCCGAACCGGGGTCTCAGATCCGTTTTTTGGCTCTGACCCCATCGAGCGCGATGGTAGTAGGGTGCGTACTACGCACCAAAGCTAATGTCACCGCCCTCCATTTTTTCAACCAGGACCTCCAGTTCCTTCATTGCCTGTTCAAAATCGAGTTCTTTTTTCATTTTTTTAGCCACAGCGTACCTCTGGAGGTTCCTTA
>JAADJB010000039.1 GCA_013151035.1 Gammaproteobacteria bacterium | reverse complement strand
CTGGATGTTAATTGCATCCACTCTTTTTCTATTTACCACCAAGGCATTATTTAATCTACCGTTACTTATTATGGCTGTATCAGGCATGGTTATAGTCTACAAATCATACGCCACCCTTGCCAAGGATCGCGAAATAAAGACAATGTTTCTATTGTTTTTATGTTTGGCTATCCCATTATTGCTTTCATTACCGGATGCGGTCTGGTTCAAGTCTGCCTCGGGTACATTTTATCGTTATCTGTTGTATCCATTTATTAGTGTGTTTATCATTATTACCCTTCGGCATAGGGTATCACGTCGATACCTTTTAATAGCCTGTAGCGGGATTGCTGTTTTCTGGATGCTTGATGGTTTGTTACAGTTTTTTCTGGGAAAGAACCTGCTGGGCAACCCAATGAAGGGTGACGATATAACGGGTATGTTTTATCCAAAGATTATTATGGGTTTAGTGCTCTCGGTATTGTCTCCGGTTCTGATTGAGTATGTAAGGAATAATTATAAAAAATCATATTGGCTGCTGCTTATTATTCCTGTTTTATTGTTTATTATAATAAAAGGTGGAAGCCGATCATCCTGGGTGACTATCTTTATAGTGGCCATTGTCTATCTGTTAATGTTCAGGCGTGGTATCTTTGCTTTCCTGGGTATTAGAGGCGTTTTACTGTCCGTATTATTGTTGTTTGGATCGGGTGTGGCTTTATTGCAGGTGGACTCGGTAGAAAGAGTGGTTGATAAAAGTGTCAGGGTATTCAGTAGTAATTTTGAGTCGATAGATTTTGCTACCTCCAGACGACTTTCATTATGGCAGGTGGGTTGGAAGGCATTCGAGGAAAACAGGATTAATGGGATTGGTGCCAGAGGTTTTCGTTATGTGTTTACAGATTTTGCAGAGGATGATAACTACTGGATGCAGGATGGCAGAAGTGGCTCAACACATCCTCACTTTATGTTGCTTGAGGTTGCGCTGGAGACAGGGTTAATTGGTGTGCTGGGGCTGGTAATATTTTTTTATATATTGATTCGTAGATATTTTTCAGTCTCAAAAGAAGAGCGTGAGTTTATGTTGCCGTGGCTGTTGGCTGCAATTATGGCCTACTTCCCCTTTAATATGCACATGGCTCTGTATGGTAGTTACTGGAGCTCATTGTCATGGTGGTTGTTGTCTATTGCTATTGGAATGGGGGCTAAAACCAGATCGCCTCATCGGGGTAATGGCTGATGAAGATTGTTAATGTTATGTTTGGTAAAGGGTTGGGTGGTATTGAGCAGGCCTTTGTCGATTACACCGAGGCCCTGCTGCAGCATGATCATGCTGTTCATGCCTTTGCAGCACCCGATGCTGCCTGTATTAATCAGTTGAAATTACTGGATGTTGATGTCTCTCTGATAGGTAATAGGGGTCAATGGGATCCTGTTTGTGTCTATAAGTTGAAACAGAAGATGAAGGCATTAAATCCTGATGTTGTTATCGCTCATGGTAACAGAGCGATTTGTTTGTTGCGTAAGGCGGTTTCAGGTATCCCTTTGATCGGGGTTGCGCATAATTATAATTTTAAACACATTGTATCGTGTGATGCGATATTGAGTATTACCCACGAAATAAAAAAACAACTAATAGAAAAGGGATTTGATAAGGATCTTATTCATATTATTCCTAATTGTATAAGGGTTGACAGGAATGTAGTTGCTATAGACAAGGTGGCTAATGATATTCCTGTAGTCGGTGCGATGGGTCGTTTTGTTGAGAAAAAGGGTTTTGAATCATTTTTACGCGCATTAGCTATTTTGAAGCAGCGTTCAATAGAATGTCATGCGTTGATTGGAGGTGATGGTAATGAGGGAGAGCATTTGAAAAACCTGGCACATGAGCTATTGATTGATGACAGAGTATCATTTACTGGTTGGGTGGATGATAAAGAGGCCTTTTTTAAGCGTTGTGATATTTTTTGTATTCCTTCATTACATGAGCCCTTCGGGATTATTGTGCTTGAGGCCTTTGCTTCATCAACGCCGCTAGTGGTAACAGACAGTGAGGGGCCAAGTGAGATCGTTACCCATAATCAGGATGCCCTTGTTGTAGAGAAGGGGGGTTTTATCGGAATGGCAGATGCCATAGAATCCTTGATGAAGGATGATGATCTGATGAAAAGGCTATCGACTCATGGCAGGCAGGTGGCGATAGAGCAGTATTCACTCCCGGTTGTTTCTGTACGTTTGAATCAGGCCTTGATGGAAATAACACAATGAAGATTGCTGTTATTCGTTTTAGTGCGTTGGGTGATCTTGCTGCCAGTTTGCCTATATTAAGAGCACTTGATTACAAGCCCTGCATTATAACCTCGCCTATTGGTTATGAACTTATGAAGGATGAGTTCGATGATTTTATTATTCTCAAAAATAAAAAAATAATCGAGGTGATACGAGCTATATTGGCGATTAGAAAAAAGGGCTTTGATTTTATTATTGATTTACAGAACAATGATAGAAGTCGTGCAATGACCTGGCTGTCATCAGTTCGATGTTTCAGGCGTGCAGAAATATCTTACAATCAACCCGTAACCGATATGCTTTATGCGATAGCCGGACAGTCTGGTTTTATTAAAGATCTGGATTATCAGCCCAGGCAAGAACCGGGTTTCTATATTGTCTTAAATGTGGGTTCGAGTCCTCAGTGGGAATCAAAGCGTCTGCCTGTGTGGAAATGGAAAGAGATCGGCCATGTTTTGTATAATCGTTATCATCTAAAATTTGTAATGGTAGGTGATCAACAGGAACAAAAATACGTTAATGAGGTTGCTAAAGAGATTGTTGGCGAGGTTGATGTTATTGCTGGAAAGACCTCCATTCAGGAGTTGAAGGCTATTCTAAAAGATGCGTTTTTAACGGTGTCAACGGATTCAGGGCCCATGCATATCTCGGCAGTAATGAAGACACCAACCATCGGATTGTTTGGCGCAACCAACTGGGTTCGTTCATCACCTTATGGTTCCTGGTCGACAGTGCTTTATGATCATAGCTGTTATCCTGATGGTAAGCCTCCACCTCATGGGCTGACTGAAGTGGGTTCATATTATGATAATATTAATATTGATGAAGGACTTGATGCCTTGCAGGATGTGCTGGAATAATTAATGAGTATTTACGTTAAATCAGTAAGGGCTGTATTGGCATGGCTGGATAGGCAGCAATCGACTTATGTGCTGTTGCGTCTTGATATGACTGCTGGATCCAGTCTTGATGATATAGCCAGAAGAGATGATGTTGATATCTTGTTGGAAGATAAGATAGTGCCTGCCTTAAAGGAGAAATTTAATACCGAAAAAAAAGGCAAGGGTGGAAAGATAGATGTCTATGGTATTGAAGGCCTGCATGGCTCGGATTATATCGGTCATTCACATCTGCCTGTGGAGATGGGTAGGCTGATCCTGGAAAACAGGGTAAAGAATGAACAAGGTATTTACATCCCTGATGAATCGAATGAATTTGTTTCACTGATTTATCATCTGACCTATCATAAAAGTGAACAGTCCGGCATTCACTGGAATGATCCAGAAAGTTCCAGGCAAAGTAAATACTATGACGTGATCGTAAATCTTAAGCGGGTGCTAGGTGTCGAGATTGAGATTACGCATAATGCTTTTCATCAATATCTTGGTGCACAGGGTTGGAGTATTACAGAAGACCGTATGATCGCCTATGTCCAGAATGATTTTAAATATCATCATAAGGCCTGGTTCCCCGCGCATTTAATGAATGAGTTGGCAGGTGAGATGAATCTGTATGTTATTCGCAAGGTGGCGGTAAAGAAGAACTGGACACAGACGATGATTGATGAGCTGTCCACGCATTACCGGATACTCAAGATCAAGGAGATTCCCTGGCATGTTCGGTTAACTAAAAGTCGAAAGATGCGTGGTGGCAAGTGGAAACGTGGCGGTAGACCCTATATTGCGGTTGTTGTTTTTGATCCCGATCCGGTAGAGACGAGCGATGAAGAGCATAAGGTTCATCCCTTTGTTTTTAATGCCAAGCAGTTTATAAAGCCTGCCATTCGTGAACGTTTTTCCAGAGAGACCGGGACGCGACCAAAGGATAATCCCTTGCATTCTACTGATAATGAGGCTGAGGCGGTTGGTCATTTCCCCTTGTTTTTTTCATCAACCGAGCAAGATAATATTTTTGCAGAGTTGCAGGAGATCCGTGCCGGAATGAAGGCGCGGGGTCTATTAGATTCAGGTGATCAATGAGGGTCTTGAAGCGTTTTATTGAGAATCTTCGTGGGGAGTGGTTTATTCGTCACCGTAGAGAAGAGATCAGGAGAGAGTTAATAGCATTCTTTTCCAGTGAAATAAAACTCATTCAGGCAGGCCAACGTGGACACGATAGTATTTATTATGTGAATGAAGATAATGGTAACACTATTGCTATGTTGCGTCTGTCGAACCCTTATAAAAAGCGTTCACCGCCAGCGAATGATATGCCATTTATAGCGCTTGACACGGATGGGCGTATTTCGCGTGAGTGGGATTGTTACAGACAAGGGGGTGAGTTGACCCCAGAACCTTTATGGCAATCTATTGACGCTTTAGTATGTGGGTATCTGCCGATGCAATCCCTGCAGGATATTATGATGTCTGATCGTGATTATGTATGGGCTATCCTGTGCAAGGCGACGATGGCATTGCATCAATTACATCAACAGGGTGTTACACACATGGATGCATCGCTGGCAAATATTCTGTCAGATGCTGATATGGAGCAGATGGTGTTTATTGATTTCGAATATGGGCCATCATTAAATGTGACTGAGAAACAGCAAAGAGCCTATGATTTCCTGCGCTTGGTGGAGAGCGTGTGGAAATTTATTCCAGAGGAACAGCGTAGTGAGTTGGCTCTATGGGAGGATTGTCTGGCATCCTGTCTGGAGGATGATATGCAGGGGCTGGATCTTGAACCGCTTTGGCCAGCACTAACAAGGTTGAAGAATGATGAGGCTATGTTTTCCTGTATTAACCGTATTTTTAATGTATAGAGACTTTTGATTAACTTGGTGAGTCCCTGTCTCTTGAGTTAATGATGTGGCCTGTTATAGATTTATAGGTAACTGGTTTGCCGAGATAGCATTGATATCCTGTTCTTTATTCTGTATCCATTTGGCCTTTTCTCCCCAGGGGTGGTAGCGTTCGGGTTGTCCGGGGCCAAACACACTTATCGTTGCGACATCCACTGCTGAGGCAATGTGTCCCAGGCCGGAATCATTGCCGATAAATAATTGGCAGGTCTCTAGTATGGCAGCAACCTCTAACAGATCAGTTTGACCTGCCAGATTAATGCTGGGAATGGGTAGATCCTGTGCGAGCTGTTGGCAACGTGCCTGATCGCCAGGGCCACCGAGTAGAATGACGCTATCAAATTGATCTTTCAGGCTAATGATTAGTGCTCGAAATTGTTCAACTGGCCAGATCTTGGGTGCCCAGTTAGCACCAGAGCCGATGGCGAGTCGGCGTGAGCCGGGTAATTTCTTGAGTCTCGATTGTGCCTGGTGACGAATCGCATCGTTAATCCATATCCTTGTATGCGGAATCAATCCGTCATTAATACTGGCAATGACTGCTATGTGTTGTTGAACAGAATGAGAACCTTCAGGTCTTGCATGCCATTTGGTCAGGCGTTTTCGAGCACGTAATAAATAGGCGAGTCCATCGGTGCGTAGATCAACAATCAGGTCATAGCGTGTCTTGCGTAGTGTGGATAGTAATTTGAGTATCCCGCGCCAACCCGCTTTTTTATCCTTATGGAAAATCGTTCCTCGGTAAGGGCAGTGTTCAAACAGGATGCTGGAACGCTGGTCGGCAACAATGTCCATAATGGCATTGGGATAGAGTTGATGCAGACGTTCCATTACTGGTGTGGTCATGATGACATCACCGATATTACTCAGGCTGATAAACAGGATGCGTGTTACATCTTTCATTTGGAGTCCGCTTGATATAGGCCGCTCTCACCCTCGGGGCGGGTCTTGAAGCGTCGATGTACCCAGAGGTATTGTTCGGGTTGTTTGCGTATCTGTTGTTCAATGATCTCATTGATACGTCGGGTATCAATCTTGTCATCACCACAGGGGAAGTTATCCAGTGCGGGTAGCAGGTTTAATTGATAACCTTGATCGTGCGGCAGGCGTTGTTGAAAAAAAGGCACGACCTGTGCGCCGGTGATCTTTGCCAGCCGTGAAGTGCTGGTAATGGTGGCGGCAGGGATATTAAAGAAGGGGACAAATACCGCATTTTTTCGACCAAAATCCTGGTCGGGTGCATACCATACCGGGGTGTTGGCCTTTAGGCTTTTGATCATGCCACGCATATCATTGCGGGGGATGGCCTTTTCAAAGTGGGTGCTGCGTGCCTGGTGCATGATGGCTTCAAATAATGGATTCTTGTGGCTACGATACAGTACATGGAAAGGTGTGTTAATTGCCAGCAAGCGGCCACCGATCTCCAACGTGGTGAAGTGTGCGCTGAGCAGTATGACACCCTTACCTTTGGCGAGTGCGGCATCCAGGTATTCTTTTCCTTGGAGTTGAAATAAGAGTATGAGCTTATCTGTAGGAGTCCACCAGCACATAGCCGTCTCGATTAGACCGCAGCCGAGGGACTGGAAGTGTTGTTTTACCCGCAGTCGTACCTCTTGTTTATTGAGTTGAGGGAAGCATAAGGCGATATTGATTCGAGTAATACGTCGGCGGCGTGGAGATAGGTGGAATAGACAACGCCCCAGTCCTCTGCCACAGGCCATCTGCAGATAATAAGGCAGTTGTGCAATCGTCCAGGCACAGGCTAGCCCGAGCCAGATTAGCCAGTAACGGGGGTGTAGATATTGTCGTAGTATGTGCAAGAATTGGGAGCCTCTTGTAGTTGACTGAAACAACGGAGATATCTTATTGCTGTGTTATTATAACGTTTTATTCATTGTGGTTAACGAATCTATATGAAGACTGCTATTCCTGATTTCAACCAGGCTAAGGTGTTGGTGGTAGGTGATGTCATGCTGGATCGCTATTGGCATGGTGGAACCTCAAGGATCTCGCCTGAGGCGCCGGTGCCGGTGGTGCATATTAATGACCGTGAGGATAGGCCGGGTGGTGCGGCTAATGTTGCGTTGAATATTGCTGCATTGGAGGCGAATGCGACGGTATTGGGTCTGATCGGTGATGATGAGGCGGGTACTGAGCTGGATGAGGCGATGGTGCGGGCAGGTGTTGAGAGTGCTTTGATTCGTCAGCAGCAGGCACCGACAGTGACCAAGTTACGGGTGATTAGTCGTCACCAACAACTCATTCGCCTGGATTTTGAGGATGGTTTTGCCCGTTGTGATCACGCACTGGTTGAGTCTGAATATACTCGACGACTGGAGTCGGCTGCGGTGGTGGTATTGTCTGATTATGGCAAGGGAACCCTACGCTCCATACAGTCGATGATTCAGCAGGCTCGGGCTGCGGGCAAGCGTGTGTTGATTGATCCTAAAGGAACAGATTTTTCACGTTACAAGGGTGCAAGCCTGATCACACCTAATCTTTCCGAGTTTGAGGCGGTGGTGGGTGCCTGTATCGATGAGGCCGATATTGTTGCTAAAGCAGAGATGCTGATGCAGGAATGTGATCTTGATGCCTTGTTAGTGACGCGTGGGGAGCAGGGTATGAGCTTGTTGCAGCGCGGTTTGCCTGCATTGCATCTTGCTACCGAGGCGCGTGAGGTATTTGATGTCACCGGTGCGGGTGATACGGTGATAGCGGTATTGGCAGCGGTATTGGCAGCAGGGCATGATCTGGCTGAGGCAACCTTCCTGGCAAATATTGCTGCTGGTATTGTGGTCGCTAAACTGGGTACCGCGAATGCCAGTGTTTTTGAGATACAGCGAGTATTGAGTGAAAAACACTCGATGGGTAGTGGTGTGGTCACACATGAGCAGTTGATGGCGGAGTTACGGGTTGCACGAGCGCATAATGAACGTATCGTGATAACAAATGGCTGTTTTGATTTGTTACATGCCGGGCATGTGAGTTATTTACAGGCGGCACGACGATTAGGCGATAGACTCATTGTTGCGGTTAATAGTGATGCCTCGGTAAAACGGTTAAAGGGTGATAGTCGTCCGATTAATCCACTTGATCAGCGTATGACAGTATTGGCAGCGCTGGAATGTGTTGATTGGGTGGTTGATTTTGGGCAGGATACACCGGAGGAGCTTATTTGTTCGGTGTTGCCGGATGTATTGAGTAAGGGTGGAGATTATCAGGCTGAGGATATCGCGGGTTATCAATGTGTGACAGAGAATGGTGGTGAGGTGATTGTGTTGCATTTTGAGGATGGTTGTTCGACCTCAAGTATGATTGAGCGGATAAAGAGTTAATTTATATTTATTGGTGCGTAGTACGCACCCTACGGGTTGGGTGTATTGGTTTGAGGTAGGGTGTGCATCGCGCACCAGTTTGTTTATTTGATGTAGGGTGCGTATTACGCACCAATAATGGGTTGATAAAAAATGATTATTGTGACAGGTGGTGCGGGTTTTATTGGTTCTAATATTGTGCATGCATTAAATCAGCGTGGTTATACCGATATCCTGGTGGTGGACAATCTGACTAGTGGTATCAAGTTCAGGAATCTGGTGGATTGCGAGATTATGGACTATATGGATAAGGTCGATTTCCTGGCATATATCCAGTCGGGTAATAGCTTTTCTGCCCCGGTTGAGGCGATCTTCCACGAAGGGGCCTGTTCATCCACAACGGAATGGGATGGGCGTTATATGATGCAGAATAATTATGAATACTCAAAGGTGTTGCTGGAATATTGTATGGTGCATAAGGCCGCCTTTATTTATGCCTCATCAGCATCAGTCTATGGTGAGGGCTCGGTGTTTAAGGAAGAGCGGAGTTATGAGTCGCCGTTGAATGTTTATGGCTATTCCAAATTTCAGTTTGATCAGTATGTGCGTCGCCTGTTACCGACAGCAAAGAGTCAAATTGTAGGCTTTCGTTATTTTAATGTGTATGGGCCGCGTGAGCAGCATAAGGGCACGATGTCCAGTGTTGCCTACCATTTTAATAATCATATCAAGGAAGGTAATAATATCAAGATCTTTGCTGGTTGTGATGGTTATGGTGATGGTGAACAACGCCGTGATTTTGTTTATGTTGGTGATGCGGCGGCGGTTAATCTGTGGTTCCTGGATAACCCGCAGTGTTCGGGTATCTTTAATCTAGGTACCGGAAACTCCCAGGCCTTTAATGATGTGGCGAATGCAGTGATTGCCTGGCATGGTAAAGGTGAGCTGGAGTATATCGAGTTCCCGCAGCATCTGGTGGGGCGTTATCAGAGTTTTACCGAGGCCGATATTAGTGCCTTGCGTGCGATTGGTTGCGATCATCAGTTTAGGGATGTTGCACAGGGTGTGAAGGAATATCTGGATATTTTAAATAAATAGCTACTTAATTAACTCAAGGGACAGGAATTACTCCTCTCTAGCAGAGACCCTTGCCCGCATGGACGCGGGCGTGGAGCCTACAGGGATGTGTTTACGGCGTGTCTCTGTTAGAGAGGAGTGATGCATGTCTCGAACTTACAGGACGTATTTTTAACAAATATGAGACGGCTATATACCCTCGCACTTTATTGTGTAACCCCACTGGTACTGTTGCGCCTGCTATGGCGAGGTTTTCGTGCGCCTCAGTATTGGCAACGTTGGGGTGAGCGTTTTTCTTTTTACAAGTCAGACAGTAACCCTGGTGTTATCTGGTTTCATGCCGTATCGGTGGGTGAGGTGATCGCTGCCTCTTCTCTGGTACATGAGGTTCAGCGTCGTTATCCTGGTCAGTCCCTGTTGATTACCACGACAACGCCTACCGGTTCTGAACAGGTGCGCAAGATGTTTGGCGACAGTGTGCAGCATATTTATTGTCCTTATGATCTACCCTGGGTAGTGGCACGTTTTCTGAAACGCTTTCAGCCACGGATTGCGATTGTGATGGAAACCGAGATCTGGCCTAATCTTTTTTATCAGTTGGCAATGCATGATGTCCCGTTGTTGCTGGCGAATGCACGTTTATCAGCGCGTTCGGCACAGCGTTATGCTCGTGTTCGTAAGCTGACCCGGGAGACCTTGCGTATGATCCCGCTGATTGCTGCCCAGACTGAGGCGGATGCCGCGCGTTTTATTGCCCTCGGAGCGGATGCAGCTCATGTGCCTATTTGTGGCAATATTAAATTTGATCTGCATATCCCTGCCAGTCTGTTTGAGCAGGCTGAGGCGCTGCGGCGTTTATGGGGCGAGAATCGTTTTGTCTGGATTGCTGCCAGTACCCATGAGGGTGAGGATGATATTATCCTGAATGTATTCAAGCGTTTTAAGGCTATGAATCCCACGGCATTATTGGTATTGGTTCCGCGTCACCCCGAGCGTTTTTCCCGAGTGGCTGCATTGGCGGGTTCATTGGGTTTTACTACGCATCTCCGTAGTGAGGGCATGGTGCCAATGGCTGATGCTGATGTCTTTGTTGGTGATAGTATGGGTGAATTGTTGTTGTTTTATCTGGCCTCTGATCTGGCCTTTGTCGGTGGTAGCCTGGTTGAACATGGCGGACATAATCCGTTGGAGCCTGCGGCCTGTGGCTTGCCCATTATGATGGGACCCCACACCTTTAACTTCGCAGGGGTCACCAGTTTATTGATTAGTAATGATCTGCTTGAGGTGGTGCAGGGCGAGGTTGATTTGTTGGATCACCTGACTCATCTGAGTGAGCATGCCGATGAAAGGGCTCGTTTAGGTGAGCGCGGCAGAGAGTTGGTTGCTGCAAATAGTGGTTCGGTGCAGTTAATGGCAGACCATGTGGATGCAAAAATCAAGAATGCTTCATTTTAGATTTATTGTTTCAGTACGCTAGTCAAAACTATGCACTTTAGTGCAAGGCTTTAGCTGCTACACAGATATGCTACGCTATGGATTATGAAAG
>JAADJB010000038.1 GCA_013151035.1 Gammaproteobacteria bacterium | reverse complement strand
TAGCCTTGCATTGTAACCCTGAGTCTTGTTTATTTCAGGGTATGTGCCTTAACTACATTCAGAGGTTATGCGCTTATTATACGAATTCAGGTCATACACCAGAAATCATCATAACTCAACAAATGATGGTGTGTTCAGTTTTATGACAAGTTAACAGGACAATAATAATGGCACATAACGATGTGAATGCGCTCATGCAACAGCTAACAATGCTTTTTCATCAGGGCAATCTGATGGATGCCCAGCAATATGCGATGAAGATACTCAGTTTATCACCGGGACATACCGGTGCCATGCAGTTGCTTGGTGGTATCAAGGCGAATTTTGGTGATTATCAGTCTGCATTTGATCTGTTTTCAACCCTGGTGAAACTTGATCCGGGCCATCCTGGGGGCTTTAATAATCTTGCCTATGTATTACACATGATGGGGCGACTGGATGAGGCGCGTCAGGCGGGTATGCAGGCGATAAGGCTGAAGCCTGATTTTGTTGAGGCACATAACACACTGGCAGTTATCCTGAAGGATCTTGGAAATCTTGAACAGGCATTGATGACGATTCAGCGTGCTATACAGTTACAGCATAATTTTATTGAGGCATATAATACATGCGCCTCTATTCTGGTGGATATGAGGCGTTTTGAGGATGCACTGTCAGTGTGTCAGCGTGCATTACAGTCAGGTTCTGCTTTTGTTGAGGTACATAATCTTCAGGTGATTGCATTAATTGGGCTTGGTCGGGTTGAGCAGGCCTCAGTGGTCTGTGAGCAGGCAATACGCCAGTATCCTGATTCCTTCATGCTCTATGATACACGCAGTAATCTGTTGAACGAACAAGGCCTGATGCAGGCCTCCCTGATCGCTTGCAATAAGGCTATTGAATTGAATCTGGAACGTGCTGCCAGTTATTATAATCGGGGTAATGTACTCGGTAATCTGGCACGATTTGATGAGGCAGAGGCTGATTACCGTAAGGCTATTGCACTGGATCCAAAATATGCTGAGGCGCACAGTAATCTGCTCTTTGTGCAGGCCTCGGCAGCCACTTTATCTTTTCCTGAAATGCTGCAACAGCAACAGCAATGGGATCAGGTTCACGGAGAGCAAGGTCGTCTGTATACGCTTGCTGCCAGGCCGATAAAGAAGGAACCGGGTGAACGCTTACGTGTAGGTTATATGTCAGGCGATTTTTGTATGCACCCGGTCAGTTATTTTCTTGAGCCCTTGCTGGCAGGCCATGACAAGACAGGCTTTGAAATCTTTTGTTATGCCAATATGTATGAGTCACAGGCAGACAAGGTTACCGCTCGTCTGCGTGATTTGTCCGAGCATTGGCGATTTGTCAGGGATAAGGATGATGCCGAACTTGTCCGACTCATACAGCAGGACGGGATTGATATCCTGATTGATCTGGCTGGGCATACCCGAGGTAATCGTCTTAAGGTGTTTACCTGGCGACCCGCAGCCATACAGGCAATGTATCTGGGTTACTGTGCATCGAGTGGTCTGCAGGCGATGGATTACTGGATTACGGATGAGGTGTTGCATCCAGCGGATACTGCTGAGTTGGCAACTGAAACTATTATCCGGTTGCCGCGTTGCTCATTCTGTTATCAGCCACCGCAAGAGGCTGATATTACTGTCTCACGTATTGATGATGGAAAAGGGATTGTATTTGCCTCGTATAGCCATTTTTCAAAGCTGCTACCGGCAGTGATAGCGCTCTGGTCAAAGATACTTACGCAGGTAGCTGGTAGTCGGCTAATGATTATGGATAAATATATGGCTGATAAAGGTACGCGTAAGGTGTTAATTGATCAGTTTAAATCTTATGGCATTGGAGATGATCGTTTGATAATCAAAAGTCATCTTTCCTATATCGATTATTACAAGAGTTATGCAGAGATCGATATTGTGCTTGATCCATTTCCTCGTACAGGGGGCACGACAACTGCTGATGCGCTATGGATGGGTGTGCCGGTGGTGACCCTTGCAGGGGCGCGTTATGTTGAACGTATTAGTGCAAGTAAGCTCCATGCACTTGCTCTTGATGATCTGGTTGCTGATGATTGTGGCCAATATCTGGATATAGCTGTAAGGCTCGCTGGTGATGAGGGCTATCGTCAGGATTTACGCAAGGGTCTGCGGCAGCGCATGATGCAATCACAGCTTTGTGATAGTCGCGGGCTTGCATCCGGGATGGAGATTGTCTATCGGGAGATGTATTCCAGTATTTTTCAATCCACCCGCTGACACCAGAAGGTATACATGCCGATAAAGGTATCCGGGTGCTGTTGTTCAAACACGCCCCAGTTGTCCAGATTATCCAACTGGGTGTCTTCCGGGTATTCGGCCATATATTGTTTACGTGTAACCGGTGAGGGTAGTTCAAAGCCAATAAAACGCAGTCCACAGCTACTAATGAGTTGCTTGATCTCGGCGATGGTATAGCAGCGTTCCTGGGTATGAAAAATCAAATCACGGCATTCGCTCAGGCTGTAGAAATCATTGTTTTTTGTAATCGAGTGCAAGGGATCATCTGTGGGTAAGGCGAATAGCTCTTGCCGTGCCTGACGTATATTTTCAGGGCTTGGTGTGGTGTTTTTAAAACGCTCTCTGGCTTGAGTGATATGGCGTCGAGCCATGGAGCTATAAAAGCCCAGGTTGATCATACCGTTTGGATGTAACAGATTACGCAGTACCTTCAGCCCCGCTTCAGGCTGTTTCATATGATGCAATACGCCAACTGATTCAATAATATGGAAGCGCTGATCCAGGCTTTTTAGCCCGAGGATATCGGCCTGGGCAAAACGCAGATTGTTGATCTGATTTCTATCTGCCATGCGCTGGGCATAGGACAGGCTTTGACGACTCAGATCAATGGCAAGCACATTAACATCGGCAAAACGGGTGCTGGATATGGCAGCATGGCTACCTGTGCCGCAGCCCGCAATTAACAGGTCAATAGGTGATGTGGGAAAATCGGGTGCCTGAAAATGGGGGAATAGCTCCATCCATATCTGTTGATAGCTACGCGGTTGGTGCAGGTTGATGCTGAGCCAACGTGGATAAGGCGAATCTTCATATTGATCCTGAACGGCCTTTGAGGTTTGATCCTCGATTACTGTTAGTGATTCAATCTCTTGCCTGATAATCTGTTCCTGTTGCGGTTGTTTGAGCTGACGTTCGATTAATAGTTGCCATGGAGCAGATTGATGTTGTGTCTTGCTGAATGTATTGTCTTGCAAGGATATTATTGAATGCAGTGGTTGATACATTGCCAACAGGATGATTTTTGTTTGAGTGACTTTATCCAGTGGCTCGTTAGTATCAATGTTTTTTATTTCAGTGCAGAGAGTGTTGACTGATTCAATCTCGATATTGCTTTGAGAAAAGGCATATTCATTGTTGAAACATTGGCAGGCAAGAGCAGCAATAAAGGCCATGAACAGATCATTGACCTGAAATTGTTTGGTTATGGCAAGTTGCAGGCATGCCTGACGCAATAGGGTAAACAACTGTTCCTCTTCTTTGAAGGTGATTACAGTGTGGGTCAGGCAATATAATAGTAGTGGTTTTCCCAGTAATTGAATGTTTTTTTTGTTATCCAGTTTTTTATAGATGCTGGCGTAACCCCCTGTGATAGCGCTTGTTCTTAATTGGTTGAAGCTTGTGTCCTGGCGCAGGATAGCGAGACTGGATGGCAACAGGTCTTGCCAGTTAATACCTTCTATCAGGTATGATTGTTCTATCTGCTGAATAACCTCGGGCTCATTTGGGATATGGGGAGTGATGCCAAGCACCTGGATGAAATTTTGCCGAAAAATGAGCCTGTTAGGTTGTAGTTGTAATGCCTTTAATGCGTGTTGAAATGCAGTATCAAGCTGGTTTTTCTGCCAGTAGCTTTGGCTCAGGTTGTAATGAATCTGAGCATTTTGTGGTTGGATCTGTAAGGCTTGATTAAAATACTGTATCGCTTGATCGTGTTGAGCTTGTGTGTGGTACAGACTACCCAGATTGTTCATTGCCTCAAAGTGCCCAGGCATCAGGCGCAGGGTTTCTTCATAATATTGCTTCGCCAGATCGATTTTTTGCATGTCCTGATATAACGCTGCAATCTGGAAATGGAAGTGCGGGTTATCAGGTGTGAGCTGTATGGCTTTTCGTTGATTATTTAGCGCCTTATCGTGCTGGCCTTGCTGGGTTTGTATGCGCGATAGTCCCGCATAGGCATTGGCATGTTGTGGCTGTAGTTGTATGACCGTGTTATAGCTTTTTTCGGCGCGTATTATATCGCTCTGCATCTGCCAGGCGACGGCCAGATTATAATGAGCATTAACATGTTGTGGCTGCAGTGCGATTGCCTTTTGGCAACAGTCGGCAACCGCGGGCATATCCTGTCGATAAGAATGTATGCCCGCCAGCAGTAGCCACTTATCCGCATTCTGTGGGTCTTGATTACAGGCCTGGTTAGCGATTGCTAGTGCCGCATCCAGTTGTTGTGTCTGGATGAGCGGAATGATTTTCTGTTGGAGTTGTTCAGTAGTTTCAGGCATTTTTATGATGATCCTCAGAGCATGCCGTTATCCTAGCACATGTTTGTCATCCCCGCGCACACCCGTCATCCCCGCGTATGCGGGGATCCATGTCCCGGTCATCACTTACTTAATTCTGCGATTAGCTCTGGAATATGCTTTTCATAGCGCTTCCAGCGTTGCATGGAGGAGGTATACATGGGCTGACGAACCTGGTCGTAGCTGGGGGTGGTAACGGTACGCTTCTGTTTGTGGAATTGCAGACATTTTTCATCCCATTCCAGGCCGCAGAATTCAATCAGACGCTGGCTTTGATTTTCCTGATCTTGCACTAATTGTTCGTATTCAACCTCAAGGATAGGTATATCAAGTACCTTGAGCCAGTGTTGCATCAGGTCAACATAGCTATGGTAGTAGGTAGCGAGGTTTTTCTGGTTATTGGCGTAGGGGTGGTTGGCATTGAAGTTATGAAAATAAATGGACAGGCAGGTGTCAATCGGGTCACGCTTGCAGTGAATTATTTTTGCCTTGGGCAACATACGGCTGATGAGTCCCAGTGACAGAAAATTATGCGGCATTTTATCGCTAATACGTGGCGTGCCGGGTGCAAGGGCATTAAGCCTGCCCAGATATTCAGTTGCCAGTTGACCCAGGTCTTCACTGCTGAGTTTGCTCATGACACCGGGGTAACCTTGTGGGTGTGAGAAGCGTTGTGGCAGGCTGTTGAGTATTTCACCCATGTATTCCAGTTCACCCGCGCCATAGAGTTGACTGTGGGCAGAGAGGATTTGTTCGACCAGGCTAGTGCCAGAGCGGGGCATACCCAGTATGAATACAGCTTGTTCATTCTGTTCAGGTGAGGTGGCTATATTGGCAATGTTCTCTGCGCTAAAAGTTTGTTTAATCGCCTCAAATTGTGCGTGATGAATGTTGATATCAAAATTAAACGGGCGTAACTGATTGCCTTTCTGGTAATGTTCGAATGCCTGGTCGTATGTCTTGTTTGCATTGTGCAGATCACCCAGGGCGTAGTGCATGTCCTGTATCTGGGTGGGTGGGTTTTGATTGTTGCTCAGAGCCTTGTTTAGTGAGTTAATGGCCTGATCTTTTTTATCCAGGTGTTTGGCAAAGTTGGCAAAGGTAATGGCGGCGTTGGATGGTGGTACAGGCAGTTTGAGTAATGGTTCCAGTTCCTTGTAGGCCGCTTCAAATTCACCCTGTTTTTCATAGATATTGGCAACACCGGCTATTGGCGCGCTGAACTCAGGGCGTAGGCGATGAGCCTCATGATAATGCTCGATTGCTGATTCATAATTACCCAGGCTTTGTTGAATTGTGCCGATATTAAAATGGGCTTCGATATAATTTGGAACCAGTCGTGCCGCTGTTTGGTAGTGTTCCAGGGCTTCCTTGAATTTACACTGTTCCTGTAATAAATTACCCAGGTTGTTGTGTGCCTCGGCGTAGTTGGGGTTGATCTCCAATGCCTTGTTGAAGTGTTTTCTGGCATCCACAGGGTGTCCCTGTTCACGCAGTAGGTTACCAAGCTTGGCGTACGCCTTCTCATTGCGCGGGTTGATCTGTATGGATTTCTGGAAACAGGGGGCTGCCTCATTGGCGCGACCCTGCATCATTAATGCCAGACCAAGATTATCCCAGGCGGCATGAGCGTTGGGTTGTAGTGCCAGGGTTTGACGGCAACAGTGTTCAGCCTCAGGCAATGTACCCATTTGACCATGAATAATGCTCAGAAAAAACCAGGCATCAGCATCTTTGGGCGCCTTGCGAGTAATCTCAGTGTAGAGTTTTCTGGCTTCCTGTAGCTGACGGTTTTGAAAAAACGTATAGGCTTGCTTTTTTTTCTTATTCAGATTCATTCGCGTATTATGAGGTTAAGCTTTATATTTGGCAATTTATTGATTCAGCGAAAGGTGGCTTTGCCTGGATTTTTAGGGGGTAAATATGTTATGCTGCTCAAACGCCAAAACGTCTTTATTTATTGATTCATATCATAAAAATATAAAAATTGATGTCAAAGCTTATGGATAAGTGGGTTATACACGCTTGAATGCGGTAATATTTTTTTGGGGTATTAAATTAATGATAAGTCAAACATCCATATCAAATAAGCGCATCACTATTATTGGATTGCTAATAGTGATTCTGGCCGTTAATTTCTGGACGGGTTCGCGTTACCCTTCACTCGAAGGCAAGGCGTTGATGGGGGGCAGTACTCGCCTGGATGATCCGCTTAGCTTTGAATCAAAATTTGTTGTGAGTCCGGGTGATCCGATTTACAAAAAGGTGATGTATACCACGGTAAACTGGGCAAGCACCAATCGCCAGGGTATGACCTTTGGTGTGTTATTTGGTGCGGCATTTCTGACCTTTTTTAGTCTGTTACGCAAACGGAGTTACAAGAGCAGTATGGCAAATACCTTGCTCGGTCTTGTTACCGGGACGCCGTTGGGTGTTTGTGTTAATTGTGCGGCACCCATTGCAAAGGGGATGCATGATGCCGGTGCGCGACTGGAGACCACCCTGGCGACCATGTTCAGTTCCCCAACCCTGAATATTATTGTGCTGACCATGGTGTTTTCTATTTTCCCCATCTATCTGGCGCTGATTAAACTGGGGCTGACGCTGGTGTTTATTGTGTTGTTGATCCCGTTGATGGCGCGTTACCTGTTTCGTGAAGATGCGCTGGCTACTCATGATGCGGCCTGTTGTATCGTGGACGAACCGCTGGTTAACGCCAGTAGCGAGTCCTGGGTGCAGGCGTTGATGGCTTCTGCAGGAAGTTATTTAAAAAACCTCTGGTGGATTGTCTACAAAACAGTGCCATTGATGTTGCTGGCAGGTTTTTTGGGTGCATTTATGATTACGGTGGTGCCGCTGGAATCTCTTGCCGGACATGAGATTACTATCCTGTTGGCAATATCACTGGCGTTATTGGGTGTCTTTATTCCCTGCCCTATTGCGTTAGATATTGTTATTTCGGCGAGCTTGTTATCAGCAGGTGTACCGATCTTCTATGTAATGATTTTGCTGTTTACTCTAGGCACCTATAGTATCTATTCCTTTATGATTATCTGGACATCAATATCAAAGAGGGTGGCAATTGTGCTTTATCTAGTGGTGGCTTTAGTCGGTATTCTGGCAGGTACGGTGGCTCAATACTGGCATGAAATTGAGTTGCGTAAAATGCTGGAGATATTTTCCAGTGAGGTGCAGGCAGCAGAGATGCCAGCAGGTGGTAATATTGATTTTACGGTATTCGAGAAATCATCCCCTGCCGGAGCACGCGCCTTTACTCGAGTTGAGGGTTATACCTGGGGGCTTGATGTAATTAATGATTTTAGCGTTGAGGATTTTTGGCCACCATTTTATAACGGCAGGGGCGTGGCCTCGGGTGATTATGATAATGATGGCTGGACAGATATCTTGTTTGCCGCCAAACATGGGGTTGTCTTGTTTCATAATGAGGCAGGGAAGAGCTTTACACAGGTGAATATTAGTATCCCGGAATTAACGGAGATGAATACTTTTCTGGTGTCTTTGGTTGATATTAATAATGATGGCTGGCTTGATATCTATTTGACCGCTTATCATTCAGGTATTTACTACATGATTAGTGATAAGGGTGATTTTCTCCATGCGAAACTGGAACGTGCACCAGGGGATAATGCCGTGTTAACCGAGGCGGTATCATTTGGTGATATCGATCATGATGGTGATCTGGATGCGGCAATTGGTAATTGGTTTTATGGTTTTGCCAAACAAGCGCCGACGCTTGCCTCTACTAATGTACTGCATATTAATAATGCAGGAGTGTTTTCAGAAAAGAAAATTGACGGGATAACCGGAGAGACCTTAAGTATTCTGTTGTCTGATTTTAATCATGATCAGAATCTGGATCTTATTGTCGGTAATGATTTCCAGGCGCCGGATTTGTACTATCTGGGTGATGGCAAGGGTGGTTTCTCACAGATTACAAAAGAAGATTCCGTTATACCAATCAGTACATTGACAACAATGAGTATTGATACGGGGGATGTTAATAACGACCTTAATACAGATATTTATATTGCGCAAATTGCTGCCCGTGCTTCGGGGCGGGCAGTGAAGATTGATCTTCGCCCCATGAGAGATTATTGTAAAGATATAACAGATATTGAAAATAAAAAACGTTGTTCTCGTAATGTGGCTATTCGAAGTTTCTTTGCCTATGGGCCCAGGCATAAGCCAACCGATATCAAAAAGTGTGCCGTTATTGAAGACAAAGCGGAGAGACGAACCTGTATGTCGATGAAGCTGATGGTGACTGCAACACGTGAAAAAAACCCTGATATTTGCAAGAGTATCCCTGCGGATCAAAAGCGTGCGTCCTGGTTATGCACCAGCTTTTTTGAGCCGCCAGTAGCAACCACTTATGCAGAATTTAACCGCTCGATTACCCAGCGACCTAATCAGAATGTATTGTTGTTAGGGGCTGCCAATCGAAAGTTTGAAGATCATGCTGTGGCTATGGATGTTGATATTAGCGGTTGGAGCTGGAATGCAAAGTTTGCTGATCTGGATAATGATGGCTGGCAGGATATTTATGTGGTGAATGGTGCCTGGGTTCGCCCTGGTTTTACACCGTCTAATTTCTTCTTTTATAACCAGAAAGGTAAAGGCTTTGCTATTAAAGATAAGGAATTTGGACTGGGTAATTATATGATTGAGCCGTCCTATACCTATATTGATATCGAGAATGATGGTGATCTGGATATTATCGCAACCACGGTCAATGGTCCTGTGTGGTTGTATATTAATAATCAGAGTGCTAATAACTCGGTTGCGGTTGAGTTGAGAGATCAACGCGGGAATCATTATGGTATCGGATCAAGGATTGTCCTGAACTACGGCAAAGATCAGCACCAGATGCGTGAAATTAAGTCGGGTGGCGGGTTCCTGTCATTTGATGCACCCGTTGCTTATTTTGGTCTTGGACAGGAAAAAATGCTGAAGAGTATTGATGTGTTCTGGTCTACTGGAGAAAAAACTACCTATGAAGGTCCTTTTAAGGTGAATGGAAAATACCGCATTGAGCGTAGAAAATTATAAGCCAGGTATTTTTTATCCTGTATCCACAATCCTGATCCTGTTCGCTTCTGCCTGGCAATTGCCAGCAGAGATAGGCGTTTACGCGCTATTGTTTCTGATGTTGTTCCTGCCGTTATTCGACAGGCAATGGCAGGTGCCGGGGGTGAGTGGGTCTTGGCACGATCACCTATCAAGTCTGGCCATCTTACTGGCTGTCGCTGTCTTGTTGTTTTTAGAACCGGATAGAGCCCCCTTTTTTCTCTGGACATTATTGTTCGCAGCCTTGCCCGAGGAGTGGTTTTTTCGTGCTTATTTGATGCGGCGCATCAAGCTTAAGCCCTGGCAGGTGAATTTATTGGTGTCGCTACTGTTTTCTTTACTGCACGCGCTAACCCGTGGTTGGTCGATTGGCTTGCAGGTGTTTGCCCCCTCGCTATTTTATGGTTGGGTGTATCAGCAACGACAGGACGTAATGTTGCTGGTGTTGTTACACGCGATATCGAACCTGGTGTTTGTGATGTACCTGCGTGATTTGATGTAGGGGGGGCAGAGAGGACAGACCTCAGGTCTGTCCCAGTTTGGTTTTATTACGCTCTGCGACGAGCAATACTCAGCAGCCCGATTAAACCGCTGCCGAATAAGCCTGTAGTAGCCGGTATATCAACGAACGCAGTTATTTTGTTTTTTTCCTGGCTTGCTGCCGTGACGCTGAAATTGACTGATTTACCGCTGAAAGGGCCATCTATCATGGCGAGTCCAGCGATACCATCGCCATCAATGTCGATAGAGTTACCCGCAGCATCCCAGATATTAACGATATCAATATCCTTGCTAAAGGCCCAGTCAATCAGGATGTAACCCAGGGTATAACCGTCATTGAGTTGAACATTATAATAGCCATTGCCAGTATTAAATTGATAACGCCCAGCACGATCAAAGACCCGACCATTGTAGGCTACCCACGGGCTACCAAAAAAGTCTGTGGATGAGGATAGCGTCCAGATACCGTTATCAAAATCGCGGATATCAATGATATTGGTATCCACATCATTGATAGGCTTACCGTTGTTATCATAGATATTGAGGATGCTCGCATTAGCCGTGCTGGTAGCGAACAGAAGGGTACTAATAATTGTAGTGATTTTCATGACAGCTCCTTGTCAATGTTGAATGTCCTTATTCGAATGAATATTCTGTGCCAATCTCCACACATGGGTCAAGCAATATTTTTCAAGGGGTCAGAGCTCTTGAAAATCACTGGAGATCAACGCTAACTTCGGTTAATATGCAGTTAATTTCGTTGATTTGTTCGTTATAGGTGATGTGATGGCAACTGTACTGGTATTGAATGGGCCCAATCTGAATCTCCTGGGTAGCCGTGAGCCGGAACATTACGGTCATACCACGCTGGATCAGATTGCCAATCATCTGCAACAGATGACACAGGCTGCGGGTCATCAACTGGTCTTTCATCAAACCAATGCCGAGCATGAGATGGTGGAGCAGATCCATCAGGCGGGTGTGGATGGGGTCGCATTTATCTTGTTGAATCCAGCAGCATTCACCCACACCAGTGTGGCGATTCGAGATGCCGTGCAAGGGGTGGCAATTCCCTTCATCGAAGTGCATCTATCGAACATTCATGCGCGTGAAGAATTCCGTAAACGCTCCTATTTCTCGGATATCGCTCAGGGGGTGATTAGTGGGTTGGGGCCGATGGGTTATGAGTTGGCGCTACGAGCGGCATTGGAACGTCTGGATGGTTGAAGATGCTGGTGCGTATTACGCACCAGTCGGGTTAGCGATTTATCGCGTAACCCGACAATGTGGCTGGTTGTGGTGCGCATTGCGCACCAGAAACCAGGTTAAGGTGGCATGACGCATTGGGTATTTATATTAGGTAGGGTGCGTACCACGCACCACAACAAATTTAAGGTGACATTGTGGACATACGTAAGGTAAAAAAATTAATTGAGCTATTAGAAGAATCCGGTATCGCGGAGATCGAGATCCATGAGGGTGAGGAGTCGGTGCGTATTAGCCGTCATGCTCCGCAGGCAGCGTTTGCTATGCCGCCTCCTGTAATGGCGGCTCCGATTGCAGCACCCGCAGCGGCTCCAGCGGCAGCACCAGAGGCGGATGCTGTCGATGATATTCCAGCGGGTCATCAGGTGGTTTCACCTATGGTGGGTACCTTTTATCGTGCTTCAACACCGGGTGCCAAGCCCTTTATTGCCATCGGTCAGAGCGTTAAGGAAGGTGAGACCTTGTGTATTATCGAGGCAATGAAGATGCTGAATCAGATCGAGGCGGATTGTGCCGGTACCGTGGTTGCAATCCTGATTGAGAATGGCCAGCCCGTTGAGTTTGGCCAGCCACTTGTGGTGATTGAATAAGATGTTAGACAAGGTTGTTATTGCAAATCGTGGCGAGATTGCGCTGCGTATTCTACGTGCCTGCCGTGAGTTGGGTATCCGCACCGTTGCGGTGCATTCGGTTGCAGATCGTGAGCTCAAGCATGTGCGTCTGGCGGATGAGTCGGTCTGTATCGGCCCCTCCCCTTCGGTGGATAGTTATCTGAATATCCCGAATCTGATCAGTGCCGCCGAGGTGACTGACGCGGTGGCGATTCACCCCGGTTATGGTTTTTTATCAGAGAATGCTGATTTTGCCGAGCAGGTTGAGCGCAGTGGTTTTATCTTTATTGGTCCACGCGCTGAGACCATCCGCATGATGGGTGATAAAGTATCGGCTATCAATGCCATGATTGAGGCGGGTGTGCCGACAGTGCCAGGTTCGGATGGTGTGTTGACAGATGATGACGATGCTAATATCAGGATTGCCGCAAGGATTGGTTATCCAATTATCATTAAGGCATCCGGCGGCGGTGGTGGCCGTGGTATGCGTGTTGTGCATAGCGAGGCAGCCTTACTCAGTTCAATCTCATTGACCAAAAATGAGGCGGGTTCCTTTTTCGGTAATGATCAGGTCTATATGGAGAAGTTTCTGCAGAAACCGCGCCATATTGAGTTTCAGGTGTTGGCCGATGGTGAAGGTAAAGCGATTCACCTCGGTGAGCGTGATTGCTCCATGCAACGTCGCCATCAGAAGGTGGTTGAAGAGGCACCAGGGCCGGGTATTACGGAAGAGCAGCGTCAGACTATGGGTGAGCGTTGTGCCAGGGCCTGTGAGGCGATTAATTATCGTGGTGCCGGTACCTTTGAGTTCCTGTTTGAGGATGGCGAATTCTATTTCATTGAGATGAATACCCGTGTGCAGGTGGAGCATCCAGTGACCGAGATGATTACTGGTGTCGATATTGTTAAGGAACAATTGCGTATCGCAGCGGGTGAAGGCCTATCTTATACCCAGGATCAAATCTCGATTAGTGGTCATGCGGTCGAGTGTCGTTTAAATGCCGAGGATGCGGTGAAATTCCTGCCCTCACCCGGCAAGATTACCCAGTATCATGCACCGGGTGGCCCCGGTATTCGAGTGGATTCACATATCTATAATGGTTATACCGTCCCGCCCTATTATGATTCCATGATTGGTAAGTTGATTGCCTATGGTGAGACGCGTGATGTCGCCTTAGCGCGTATGCGGGGTGCCCTGGCAGAAATTGTTATCGAAGGTATCAACACCAATATTGATCTGCACAAAGATATCTGCTCCGATGCTGCCTTCCTCGCCGGTGGTGTGGATATTCATTATCTGGAGAAGAAGCTCGGCTTATGATGGTGCGTGGTACGCACCCTACCGTTTGTGTTGGTTATGTGTGGTGTGTGTTTTGGTAGGGTGCGTATTACGCACCATTTCCCTTAAACCCCGTACTGATCTCGATACGCATTAATCTGTTCCTGTTCTGCCGACATATCCGATTGCTCACTGAGATAGTTAATCAAATCCTCCAGGCAGATGATGCGTACTACCGGGATACCTAAATCCTGTTCCACCTCTTGTATCGCGGAGCGTTCACCTTGCCCGCGTTCTTGTCGATCCAGTGAGATGACAACGCCGGCGGTACTGGCGCCGGCCTGTTGAATGATCTCCAGTGCCTCGCGCACGGCGGTGCCTGCGGTAATCACGTCATCAACAATCAGGGCGCGACCATTGAGTTCAGACCCCACCAGTGAACCGCCTTCACCGTGTGCCTTGGCCTCTTTGCGATTAAAACAATAAGGGACGTCTTTATTATATTGGTCAGCGAGGGCGATGGCAGTGGTGGCAACCAGTGGTATACCCTTGTAGGCAGGGCCAAACAGGATGTCGTAATCCAGTTTGGCATCCTCAATCGCCTGGGCATAAAAGCGTCCTAGTTTTGCCAGGCGCACACCAGTATTAAACAGCCCGGCATTAAAGAAATAGGGGCTGGTACGGCCTGATTTCAGAGTAAAACTGCCGAAGCGCAGCACCTCGCAGTCGAGGGCAAAGCGGATAAAGTCTCGTTGATAATCTTGCATGATGGGTTCTTCTTTAAGTAATGATTGGTAGACAGTATACCTGCTTTTATACGTTATTAAAATTGACGGGTGTCTTTTTTTATGAGACATTTGTCAGCAACAGGTTAATGAGGATGCTGGGATGTTGAGTTTGAGAGAGGTGGGTAAGAATCTGGGTTTACGTACAACCATTCGTAATAGCATGACACTGGTTGAAAAAACAAGACAAGGTCTTCAGCCCACTACTTTCAGTAAAATGGCGCGTAATCTAGAGGTCGATGAAAAAACGCTATCTGCAATCGTTTCTATTTCTGAGCGCACGGTTTCACGTGCAAAAAAAGATCATAAATTATTACCGCCACCCATTAGTGGTAAGTTAATTGAAATAGCAAAGGTGTTAACGCTAGCTACTGAGGTTTTTGAGGAGCGTGACAGTGCTATTGCATGGTTAAAGGATGATTGTCTTGCATTAGGCAATGTGACACCTTTATCTTTATTGGATACCCCGCAAGGTAATGAGATTGTCATTGATGAGTTATATGCCATCGAGTATGGAAACTTTGCTTAAACTTTATCGCATAAGCAAAGCGAAATATGGCGGTGATTTCAGTGGTGAAGGAGGTAAAAAAGGCCTCGGTAGATGGCACCATAAGGGGGGTGCGGTGATCTATACCGCAAGCTCAGTTGCATTGGCTATATTGGAAACACTGGTTCATACGCCCATTACTCGTCAACCACGAGGGCGGGTTCTGGTGAGCATGGCGCTTGCTGAAGATATTCAAGTTAAATATATTGATATCAGTACGCTGGACAAAAACTGGCATGATTATATTGCGCTAGAAAGTACAAAAACGATAGGCAGTGAGTGGCTGGAAAGCTATGAAACAGCAGTGCTTGGTGTGCCAAGCGTCGTCACAAAAGGTGCCGAAATGAATTATTTAATCAACCCATTACACCCTGACGCAAAGGCTATCAAGATTGTGGAGATTGAGTCCTATGTGTTTGACAAGAGATTACGCAAATGAAGATTATCAGTATCAACACCAATGGCATTCGTGCCGCCACCAAAAAGGGTTTTTTTGCATGGATGCTCAAGGAACAACCCGATGTGGTCTGTATACAGGAGACCAAGGCGCAGGAGCATCAGCTAGAGGCCGATTTGCACTACCCGGAAGGCTATCATGCCTATTTCTTCGATGCACAAAAGAAGGGTTATAGCGGGGTAGCCATCTATACCCGGATTAAACCGGATAAGGTTATTTGTGGTTTAGGCGATGGCTTTGAAGATATGGATGCCGAGGGCCGTTTTATCCAACTGGATTTTGGCAAGCTCAGTGTGATCTCCTTATATCTCCCCTCGGGCTCTTCCAAAGAAGAACGTCAACAGATCAAATACAGTTTTATGGAGCGCTTCACCGAGACCATGAAGGCGATGCGTCGTAAACATCGAGAATATATTATCTGTGGCGACTGGAATATTGTGCACAAGGAAATTGATATCAAGAACTGGAAGGCAAACCAGAAAAATTCAGGTTGTCTACCCGAGGAACGCGCCTGGCTGGATCAGGTGTTTGGAAAGATGGGTTTTGTCGATGCCTTCCGTGTGGTGAATCAGGAAGCCCACCAGTATACCTGGTGGTCAAATCGTGGGCAGGCATGGGCGAATAACGTGGGCTGGCGGATTGATTATCAGGTGATTACACCGGGGCTTGCCGATAAGGTTCAGGCTGTCTCGGTCTATCGGGATGAACGCTTCTCGGATCATGCCCCGTTAACAGTGGAGTATGATTGGTGATGGTGCGTGGTACGCACCCTACCTCGTCTGTGTAGGGTGCGCACTGCGCACCATTTCCCGCTACGGTGGGTGCTGGTGTTGTGGTAGGTGATGGTGCGTGGTACGCACCATTCCCCCGGATTATCTTTGCCCCCAATCCTTCTGCTCATGGGCGTAATCCAGCATCTTTTTAACCCAGGGTAATAACAGGTAGGCAGGAAAGGATAGGAAGAAGGTCAGTAGGAAATAATCAGCATAGCCCATGATCTCAGCACCAAAACCACCCGCCCAGCCGGATACAGAGCGGCTCAGGGCAAACACGGAGGATAACAATGCGTACTCGGTAGCGGAGTGACACTTGTTCACAATCGCCATCAGGAAGGCGAGAAAGGCGGCGGTACCCAGCCCACCAGTGAAGGATTCGAGCCCACTGGCAGAATAGATGAATATCATGTGTTCGGCGGGAATGCCTGCCTCTGGGTGTAATGGCAGGATGGACGCTACCCAGGCATAACCGAGGTTAGAGACGGCCTGAAATAGACCCAGTATCCACAGACCGTGAAAGATGCCGATACGATCAGTAATCCAGCCGCCGGTAATGCCGCCAGCAATCGACAGAACCAGTCCTAGATTAACTGAGACCAGCCCAATCTGGCTGGCAGAAAACCCGGCATCAACCCAGAATGGTTTAATCATAAAGCCCATGGCGCTGTCACCGAGCTTGAAGATCAGGATAAAGAGCAGGATAAAGCCCATCTGTGGTCGGCTTAACATATCCAGCAGGGTGCCAAACATCGGGCCACGCGTGGTTTGATCTCGCTCGCTGTCTGCGCCCCCCATGCTCTGGTAGTGACGTAGGCTACTAATAGCGACCAGTGATGCCCCGAAGCCAATAATCAGCCACCATACTATAGGGTAGTTCTTTGACCAGTGTACGGCGCTATCCGTAAGCCACAGGGCACCTGCCAGAAGTGATATCACGCCCAGCATTGCCATGGGATGACGTAACAGGTTCTTGATTTCCTGTGTCAGACGCATCGCGTGGTTATTACGAATAGCCTTTTCTGGCGGTGCATACTGGCAGATGATGCCGAGTAATACTAATAGTCCCGCTGCACTGAGGTAGGTGCTGATCCATCCGGCATAATCACTGAGTATCAGGGCAAAGCCCGCCGCCAGCATTCCCGCACGATAAAAGGCGATACGTAGACCATTGGCGATCCCGAATTCGTGTCGACTTAGCATTTCAATGGTGTAGCCATCAATCGCAATATCATTGGTTGCCGAGGCGAGGGTAAACAGCCCGATAGCAAACCAGACCCAGGGGCCAAAATCAGCGTACAGGGCAAAGACACATAATACTGCCGCCATGCTGATATCAACCGCAAACATCCAACGCCGATGGTGACGATAGTGGTCAATAGCCGGTGCCCACAGGAATTTCAGACTCCATGCCAGCCCCAGCAGGCTCATAAAGCCGATCTCCCACAGAGCGACCCCTTGTTGGCGGAAGTGAACCGGGAATATATCGTAGAAGATGCCGAGCGGAAAGCCTTCAGCGAAGTAGAGAATGCCGACCCAGAACATCTTGGAGTGCAGTAAGGGAGATGAATTGTTTGTCATACTCAGGCCGGGGTCAAAGCCATTGTTTCACTCAGGCTGGGGTCAGAGCCGTTTTTTGGCTCTGACCCCATGGTAGAACGTACCACGATTGCTTCTAATTACTAATCAGTATAAAACTGATGGCTATAACGCACATCCAGGGGCTGGGTCTCACCCTCCGGGGTAATCAGGAACCTGAATTTGAAGGTCTCTTCATTGGAGATGCCGAACTCGGCAATGTAGTACAGTGCATTGGGTTCGTTGATCTTTCTTAATTCCAGTGAACGTTGTTGGCCGGTGAGGTTACTGGCGCTGGCTACAATTTTGGCGGCAACGGGTGTGCCCGTAGTGCCGAGAACTTTTTTCAGTACCACCAGATTTAACATGCCGCGATTCTTGCTGCGTTTGATGTTGTATTGACGTGTCACCTGCGGTGGCAGGCTTGAGGTGTTTAAGGCATTAAAATGAACCACGTATTGACCGAAGTCCTGGGAGTTTTCAGCCTGGGCGGATAGGCTAAAAAACAGACTGAAGATGAGGCTAAGCAAGATAGTGGACAGGTTTTTATGGTGCATGATTATATCTCCTTTTAGTGTGCTTGATATTGAATATAACACATCGTGAGAAAACGACTATTATTTTTTACAAAAGTGGTAAATGGCAATCTCACCAAGCAGGTTGGGTAATATTCTGGCACCGAGGCTGTGACGGTGTGCGTGATTGACTACACTGCGTTGCAGGATATGAATGCCTTGCTCGTGGCATAGCTTTTCAAAATCACGAATGGTGCAAAGATGGATGTTCGGGGTGTTATACCAGCTATTTGGTAGCGCTCGCGTGACAGGCATGCTGCCATGAAGAAACAGGTGTAAACGCCCTCTCCAGTGGCCGAAGTTAGGAAAGGTCACAATCCCTTCCTTGCCGATGCGTAACATTTCTTGTAATAACTGTTCTGGATGACGAACCGCCTGCAGGGTATGTGCCATGACAACGTAATCGAAGGAGTTATCTTTGAAATCGGCTAGACCACCATCCAGGTCAAGCTGAATCACATTAACGCCGGATTGAATGCAAGAGGTGATATTTTCCTCCGCAATTTCCAGCCCATAGCCGGTGACCTGGTGTTGCTGTTGTAGATAATACAGCAGTTCCCCCTTACCACAACCGAGATCCAGTACGCTGGTAGAGGGTTTAATCCAGTCACTGATGATTTGTAGGTCGGTACGCAGATTCATGCCTTCACCTCGTTAGCAACGCGCTGCATATAGGCAGTGAGTATCTCGGTATAGGTCGGGATCGGCATAAGGAATGCGTCATGCCCATGATTTGCCTCGACTTCGGCATAGGTGACATCCTTTTTTTCATCCAGCAGCGCATGTACGATTTCTTCTGAACGGGCAGGAGAGAAGCGCCAGTCACTGGTGAAAGAGATGACTAGAAATTTTGCCTTTGCGCTGCGCATTGCCTGTGCCAGATCATTATTATGCTCACTGGCCGGGTCATAATAATCAAGTGCCTTGGTCATAAGCAGATAGGTATTGGCATCAAAGCGGTCGACAAAGGATTTCCCCTGATAGCGCAGGTAACTCTCGATCTGAAAATCAACATCAAAGCCAAAGTTGAGTTTGCCTTCGCGTAGTTCGCGGCCAAATTTGGCACGCATGGCATCATCCGACAGATAGGTGATATGGCCGAGCATTCGTGCCAGCATGAGCCCTCTGCGTGGTACGACATTATGATCATAATAACGACCATTATGGAATTCAGGGTCAGACATGATGGCCTGACGTGCGACCTCGTTAAAGGCAATATTCTGTGTCGATAGCTTGGGTGCTGCGGCAATAATAATGGCATGACGCAGGCGGTCGGGTTGGTCTATGGCCCATTGTAAAACCTGCATACCGCCCAGGCTGCCTCCAATTACTGCTGCCCACTGATCAATGCCGAGATAATTGGCCAGATGTGCCTGGCTGCGTACCCAGTCACTGACCGTTATAATGGGGAAATCAGGCCCGTAGATCTTGCCGCTCTCGGGGTTAATCGTGTTCGGTCCACTGGAGCCCTTGCAGCTACCCAGGTTGTTCGGGCAAACAATGTAGAACTTATTGCTATCAATGGGTTTACCCGGGCCGATAGCGCTCTCCCACCAGCCCGGTTTGCGATCTTCTATGCTGTGGTAGCCGGCAGCATGATGATCACCCGACAGGGCATGGCAAATCAGGATGGCATTGGAGTGGTCATGGTTGAGCTTGCCGTAGGTCTCATAAGTGAGGTGAAAACTGGGCAGGTTACGCCCGCAGTCCAGCGCCAGCTCACGGTCAAATTGTGTGCTTTTAGCTTGTACCAGGCCGACGGAATCGTTGGGTAGAACTTTGTTAGGGGTATCGCTGTTTGTCATGCTGCTAGTAACCCGACAATAACATTAGCGGTGGCAGGATCAGCATCTTCACAAACTGTAGCAGAATAAGTGCAAATAGCACACTCAGATCCAGCCCCGAGAGTGGTGGAATAAAGCGTCGAATACGTTTTAGCAGTGGTTCATTGATAGCGGTTAACAGCCCGGATACAGGGCTGCTTTGTGCGGGGGATACCCAGCTTAATACCGCTTGTATGATAAGTGAGAAAGTCAGAATATTAAAACCTTGCTGCAGGATTTTGGTGATAGCCATAATCAACAGGGAGAGGATGTTTAATGGGCTGTTGTTTAGCAGCATAATGAGCAGCAGGCTCACTACATTCAAGAGCAGAACCAGACTCAGGGTGGCAAGATCAATGCCGCGTAGTGAGGGGATGAATCGGCGCGTGAAAATAACGGGTGGATTGGTGATCTTAACCAGAAACTGGCAGACAGGGTTATAAAAATCTGCACGCACCCAACCTAAGATGAAGCGCAATAAAAGAGCTAGTGTGTAAAGGCCGAATAAGGTGTCGATCAGAAATGTAACAGGGCTGGTCAGGTAATCATGCCCCATTATTCAGCACCAAACTGTTCAGCTAGTTCGTGTGATCGACGTTTGGCGGCCTGCAATGCCAGGTGGATATGCTGGCGTATGTCATTTTCTTCCAACACGCAGATGGCCCGTTCGGTGGTACCACCGGGTGAGGTTACACGCCGTCTTAGCGTGGCGGCATCATCTTCACTTTCCATTGCCATTTTGGCAGCACCCAGGGCGGTTTGCAGGGTTAACATGCGTGCCGCCTGTGGGGCGAGTCCCAGTTGAGTGGCACTTTCCTGTAAGGTCTCCATTAGCAGGAAGAAATAGGCGGGGCCACTGCCTGAAAGTGCGGTAACGGTGTCCATCAACGCTTCCTGCTCAACCCAAAGGGTGATGCCTACAGCGCGCAGGATGGATTCAGCAATATCTTTCTGTTCATCGCTCACTCGTTCATTGGCATATAGCCCGCTGGCACCGCATTGTAACAGGGCGGGGGTATTGGGCATGACGCGCACAATGGGTAGCTTGCCACCCAGCCAGCGTTCTATGTCTGTTGCGCGAATGCCGGCAGCAATCGAGATGACCAGTGGACAGCGTTGCTGCGTGCTGGCTGCAATCTGCTGGCAAACGCTGCGTAGCATCTGGGGTTTGACGGCCAGTACAATAATATCGCTATTACTAATGGCTTCATTATTATCCGGGTTGATATTAATGGCGTGATGAACTTGCAGGTTGTTCAGTTGAGCGACATCGGGATCTGATGCATAAATGTTTTTTGCATCATAGCCATCGGCGAGCAGCCCCGAGATCAGGCTGCGAGCCATGTTACCTGCGCCAATAAAGGTAATGTTTTTTGTGTTCATGCTTCTACGTTCCTGTGTGTCAGTGGTTTTTTGGTGCGTAATACGCACCCTACGACGCAATAATGCACTGATTTCTGCCTTTTTCCTTGGCCTCATAAAGCGCGGTATCAGCGCGTTCAAAGACATCACCTAGTTCGTCATCACCCTGGAAACTGCTAATGCCACATGAGACAGTGATCTTGACATCATGGCCCTTGTAGTGAAAGCCACAGTCCTGGATACGGATGCGCAATTGTTCAACCAGGGTGAAGGTCTCTTCTTCGTTGGTTCCGGGTAGTAACATAACAAATTCTTCACCCCCGAAACGTGCCAGAAAATCGGTTTCACGGATGCGGTTGTTGAGCAGTTGGGCGATGGTCTTTAGTACCTTGTCACCCGCCTTGTGCCCGTAGGTGTCGTTGACATTCTTGAATAGATCCACATCCCATACCGCCAGGGTTAGAGGCTTCTCGAAACGCTTCCAGCGAGCGATTTCTTCGTGTGCCATTTTTTCGTAGGCAAGACGGTTGGGTATCTCGGTGAGTACGTCCATCATCGCCTCACGGTTCTTTTCTACAATCACCTGTTTGAGGTTTTCGGTCTCCTCTTCCAGCGACACCATCTTTTCCTGCATATCAACCAGACTTTTACGGGCATCGTCAGAGCGTTGTTGTTCTGTTTCGCGGTAGACCTTAATGTGTTTGGAGATGGTTTCCAGTCGATTCTGCACGCTGTTTTTGAGTTCGTTCAGATCGGTGGCCTGGGTGACATCATCGCGGATTTCCTGTACTTGATGGTCAACCTCGCCATCAAAGCGTTGTCCTTCCTGGTATGAATTATGGATCTGTTCACCTTCGTTGCGTAAAAAAGAATCCATTTCTTGCAATCGCATGGTGATCTGTTGCAGGAATTCCTCAAAATCGTGTTTTTCCTGTTGCAGGCGACTGCGGATGGAATTGATGAGGTGAGCAACATCCTTGAGTAGCTGGTGCCAGTCGGCGGGTGAGGTGTCTATTTCCAGGCGTTCCTTCATCTGCTCGACGGCACCATGAAGATCGGCAGGAACTGCCAGTTGCTCCAGCAGGCGAATCAATAGCTCCTGTATAGAGGGTGAGCTATCGTCATCATCTTCATCCTCATTTTCATCATCACCATCCAGATTGAGGTTGTCCCTGGAAATAGGATGGCTCGTTTTGCTCAAAAGATGAGCAAGATCCGTACACAGATGTTCGAGTTCAATCTTTTCGCGTGCATTTTGGGCGGATTTTTTTAGTGATAGCAGATCGTTATTAATGGATTCCGGTTCAATCAGTTGATCAATGAAGGACAACATATAGCTGCGGTAATGATTGAGTTCGGCTTGTTCCGAGTCAGTGTCACCGTTTTCCTGCCGTCCGGTTAGCAGCCGCCCTAATAGCCCTGGTTTCTTTTCACTGGGAGTGACATCGTTGATAATCGTGTCAAATAGCTGGCTCAGATCAACAAGGAGTTGGTCGGTATCACGATCTGTGGACTTGTTGAGTTTTTTAAGCAGCTTATCTTTTTGTTTTTGCAGGTTTTTGGGGAGATTAAGGGCCTCCAGTAGTTGTACCAGTACTGTCGTCACCTTTTTTTCGGGGCTGCCCTGGCTTTCTTCAATTCGTGCCAGTACGCGTGATAATTCATTGAGCGTGGTTTCAAGATGAATGCGGTCAATCTCATCACGCGTGGAACTGCGGATCTGCTGGATATGCTGATCAATGGAGTTATTGTATCCTTCTGCCGCAAGACACAGGCGGCTAACCGTCTTTTTGAGGATAGTCTCAAGATTTCCCCAGTGTTGTTCCTTTTTCTCAAGCTGATCTAGCTGGTCGTAATATTTACGTTTCCAGTTCTCATTATCTTGTTCGATTGTTTCAGTCATTTGTTATTCTCCACATAAGCGTAAAGATACAAGATGGAGCGAGGATAATCAATGACTCTCTGTTGTTTGATAAAGGCTATTTTCGTGTCCCGAAAATGGCACTGCCGATTCGTACCATCGTGCTGCCTTCGGCAATAGCCGCCTCCATATCGTTGGACATACCCATAGATAGGGAGTCGAGCATTAAGTTATGACGGTTAAGTTGCGTTTGCAGTTGTTGCAGCGTTTTGAATGCCTGACGTTGCTGTTCTATATCATCGCAGGCGGCTGGCAGGGTCATCAGGCCACGCAGCCTGATATTCTTTAATGAATGAATCTCCTGCGCCAGTGCTAACGCCTGATCAGGCGCTACACCACTCTTTGAGCTCTCCTGGCTAATGTTAATTTGCAGGCATGCTTGTATCGGTGCTAGATGCTGTGGGCGTTGCTCATGGATGCGTCGGGCATGTTTGATAGAACACAGGCTGTGAACCCAGTCAAAGTGTTCGGCAATCAGGCGCGTCTTGTTAGATTGTAGCGGGCCAATAAAATGCCATTCGATACCCAGGTCATGGAGTTGATGCATCTTGTCAATCGCTTCCTTTACATAGGACTCGCCAAAACAGCGCATGCCTTGTTGCCATGCAGTGCGTATATCAGAGATAGGCCAGCGCTTGCTTACCGCTAACAGAGTGATATGATCAGGCTTGCGCTGGTATCGTGTGCAGGCGTTATTAATGCGCTCTTTTATGGTGTTTATGTTGTTTTTGATGCCGCCCTGCTGTTCGCTCTTCATGCGGTCAGATTAGCATAACAAGGGATGACCTATCACAAGTGAATAAAAAATAATGTGATGAAGGGCACAATTTGTTTGACAAGTAAAAAAACACCTGCTAACTTGCGCCTTAGCGTGGTTAATAATAGCCAACAAAAAATATATTTCAGCGACACGGAGAGAGTATCTTGAAAAAGAAAACTGACATGAAAGTAACATCCACCCCTATTTTTACACGTAGTTTAATAGCCGCAGCAGTAATAGCGGTATTACCGATGGGACAGGCGCAAGCGTTACCAGCAGTTGATGCTTTTGGAGCGGATGCAGATTCTTTGACTCCAGGTGGTGGTAATACTAATGTCATTGATCTTGGCGTTTCTGGCACGATTAGTGTTACGGGTAATACTGGGATTACGGGTACACTGAGTTCTTCCGGTCTGGCGACTTTGGATTCAGCTGCGGTAACTAATAATGCGACCGTTGGTGGCACGATGGGCATCACGGGTAATACGACTGTTGGTGGCACCATGGGTATCACCGGTAATACAACGGTTGGCGGTACGCTGGCTGCGGGTAATACCACAGTAACAGGCA
>JAADJB010000037.1 GCA_013151035.1 Gammaproteobacteria bacterium | reverse complement strand
GACCACGATTAACCCCAGCGTGCCTATGGTACGCTGGGGTTAATCGTGGTCTGTCCCCGGTTTTAAGCTACTCGCCTTCGGCAACCGCCTTCATACTTAAACGAATACGACCTTGCTTGTCGACTTCCAGTACCTTGACGCGAATAACGTCACCCTCTGATAGCTTGTCACTGACATTCTGTACTCGTTCTTCAGAGATCTGTGAGATATGAACCAGACCATCCTTACCGGGCAGGATGGTGACAAAGGCACCAAAGTCCATCAACTTGGCAACCTTGCCTTCATAGATCATGCCCACTTCAACATCAGCGGTTAACTGTATGATGCGACGCTTGGCCTCTTCCGCACTGGTGGCATCCACCGAGGCAATCTTGATCATACCTTCATCATTAATATCAATCGAGGTGCCGGTCTCTTCGGTCAGCGCACGAATAGTTGCACCACCCTTACCAATCACATCACGGATCTTGTCTGGGTTAATCTTGAAAGTAGTATAACGTGGTGCATAATCAGACATCTCTTCACGCGCACTACTGAGAACCTTGTTCATCTCACCCAGGATATGGATACGGGCATCATGCGCCTGTGCCAATGCCTGTTCCATGATCTCACGGGTAATACCCTCGATCTTGATATCCATCTGCAACGCGGTCACACCGGCTTCAGTACCGGCAACTTTAAAGTCCATATCACCGAGATGATCTTCATCACCCATGATGTCGGTCAGGACGGCAAATTTATCACCTTCCTTGATCAGACCCATGGCTACACCGGCAACCGGGGCCTTTAATGGCACACCCGCATCCATCATCGACAGTGAGCTACCACAGACACTGGCCATGGAACTGGAACCATTGGATTCGGTAATCTCAGAAACCACACGAATGGTGTAGGGGAAATCATCGACATCCGGCATCATCGCAGCAACACCGCGTTTTGCCAGACGACCATGACCGATCTCACGACGTTTTGGACTACCGGTAAAACCGGTCTCGCCGACGCAGTAAGGAGGGAAATTATAGTGCAACATGAAAGGATCACGACGTTCACCCTGAAGCGAATCAATGATCTGTGCATCACGCGCCGTACCCAAGGTGGTCACTACTAATGCCTGGGTCTCACCACGAGTAAACAGGGCTGAACCATGAGTACGAGGTAACACACCGGTACGCACGGTAATGGGACGTACCGTTGTGGTATCACGACCATCAATACGGGAACCACCAGAGATGATACGCGAACGTACAATCGTCTTCTCCAGATTTTCAATCGCACCACTAACTTCTTCTTTGCTGAATGTAGCATCATCACCACCTACCAGCTGTTCCTTGATCAAGCCACGGATATCACCCAGCATGGCATAACGATCCTGCTTGTCAGCAATCTGATAAGCATCGGACAGAGAAGTTTCACCGGCGGCCAGAACGGCCTCATTCACGGCCTCATTAGGCTCAGGTGCCTGCCAGTTCCAGGAGGGTGTTGCTACCTCGGCTGCCAGCTCCTTAATCGCAGTAACAACCACCTGCATCTGTTCATGACCATAGATCACAGAACCCAGCATCACCTCTTCAGACAGACCACTGGCCTCGGACTCCACCATCAACACGGCATCTTCAGTACCTGCCACGACCAGATCCAGATCCGAATCTTCCAGCTGACTAATGGTGGGATTCAAAACATACTCACCATTGATATAACCAACACGAGCAGCACCCACCGGGCCATTAAACGGCATACCCGAGATAGCTAATGCAGCCGATGAACCAATCAGAGCAGGAATATCAGGATCAATATCAGGATCAACCGAAACCACGGTCGCAATCACCTGCACCTCATTAGTAAAACCTTTAGGAAATAACGGGCGCAATGGGCGATCAATTAAACGACAGATCAGGGTCTCAGACTCAGAAGGACGACCTTCACGACGGAAGAAGCCACCTGGAATTTTGCCCGCAGCATAAGTACGTTCCTGATAGTTCACGGTCAACGGGAAGAAGTCACGCCCCTCACCTGCATCCTTGATGCCCACAGCGGTACAAAATACCGAGGTATCACCGATACTCACCATGACAGCACCACTCGCCTGTCGTGCAATCTCACCGGTTTCTAATGTAACGGTGTGCTCACCAAACTGAAACGTCTTTTTAATAGGATTCACAGGGGTTCCTTGATCTTATGTTGAAGTAAAATAGACTATCGAAAAAACTAGCGACGCAGACCCAGGCTTGCAATCAAATCCTGATAACGCTGGCTGCTCTTACCCTTAAGATAATCAAGTAACTTACGACGCTGATTAACCATCTGTAACAGACCACGACGTGAATGGTGATCTTTCTTATGGGTATTAAAATGTTCGGTCAGATGCTGAATATTGGCAGTCAACAGGGCAACCTGTACTTCCGGGGAACCGGTATCGCCCTGACTACGCTGATATTCACTAACAATCTGGCCTTTTTGTTCTGCATTCAAAGACATTGAATTTACTCCTAAAGGTGTCTACTTCTAAGCCGGCATATTGTACGCGCGACACGGTTTTGAGACAAGTTTTACATAAAAATACATCAAAAAAATTTGCGTTTATCCGGTTTTAATCAAGCGCTTGGGTGCTACCCGACCATCATCAAGGATTTCTCCCATGCCCAGAAATTGTTTTTCACCCTGAAACAGGCGCACCATGCCACTGGTCGGTGCCTTAGGCACCAGTACCGCTTGCCCCTGCTGGATATAAAAGGCCGAATCAGCCGTTAATGATACCGCTGGGAAGGCAGCCAACGCAGCCTCCACCTTAAGCAGTTTACTATCCAGAGAACGGGAATCCTCGGCATGCATCGCCTCCAGTTCATCCAATGTCACCATGTCACCCTGAAACGGCCCGACGCTGGTACGGCGTAGCGCCGACACATAGGCACCACAGCCCAGAGCCTCACCAATATCCTCAACCAGAGTGCGGATGTAAGTACCCTTACTGCAATGCACCTCAATCTCAAACAGAGGCGACTCCAGACGTGTCAATTGCAGATCCATGATCTCGACCTCACGCGCTTCACGTTCAACCTCAATCCCCTGACGCGCCAGTTTATACAGCCGTTCACCCTTGTGCTTCAGGGCTGAATACATCGGCGGGATCTGTTTGATCTTGCCACGAAAAGCACACAACACCTGTTCCACCTGTTGCTCAGTCAAGGCTGGTACTTCACGCTCTTCCAACACATCGCCCTCAGCATCACCGGTGGCTGTTTTGATACCCAGAGTCGCCTCGACCCGATAACGCTTGTCTGCATCCAGCAAAAAGGCCGAGACCTTGGTTGCCTCACCCAGACAAAGTGGCAACATACCACTGGCAAGCGGATCAAGACTCCCGGTATGCCCCGCCTTACGCGCATAAAACAAATTCTTGACGCGTTGCAGTGCCTCATTGGAAGTTAAACCCAAGGGCTTATCCAACAACAGGATACCATGAACAATTCTACCTTTTGGACGACGATGACGTGCCATAAATTCTATCCGTTGTAGCTAATATTTAATACAGACTCAGTTCTCATTGCTCTCATCTTCAGCAATCGCCTGACTAATCAAGGCATCGAGACGTTCACCTTGCTCAATGGATACATCATGGACAAAGTGCAACTGAGGAACGGTGCGAGTCAGCAGCATTTGTCCTAACCGATGACGCAGAAAACCCGCCGCACGTTCCAGCACGGCCATTGATTCCTTAGCCGATGCCTCATCACCCAATATACTGATATAGACTTTGGCATGTGACAGATCGCGCACCACTTCAACACCCGATATACTCACCATACCCAGACGTGGATCTTTGATTTGTTCACGAATCAGGCTCGACAGATCACGCTGAATCTGTTCACCCACTCGACGTGTTCTGGAGAAATCTCTAGGCATAATACAATTAGACTAAAATAAACAAGTTGTAGATCAAGACCAACAACTAATCAATCGTTCTGGCAACCTCGGTTCGTTCAAAGACTTCGATCTGATCACCTACGTGCACATCAGTGTAGTTCTTAACACCAATACCACACTCAGTACCTGAACGAACCTCATTCACATCATCCTTGTGACGACGTAATGACTCCAGCTCACCTTCATAGATCACCACATCATCGCGCAACACGCGAATCGGCAAGCTACGACGAATACTGCCCTCAATTACCATGCTACCCGCGATGGTGCCAAATTTGGAGGAACGGAAGACATCCTTAACCTCAGCAAGACCGACAATCTCTTCTCTAACCTCGGGAGAAAGCATGCCACTCAGTGCCTTCTTCACCTCATCAATCACGTCATAGATCACACTGTAATAGTGTAGATCGATATCATTTTCTTCAATCAACTTACGCGAGGTCGCATCCGCACGGACATTAAAACCAAGCATAATTGCACGCGACGCCAATGCCAGACCGACATCGGATTCGTTGATACCGCCGACACCACCGGCAACGATATTAACCCTGACCTCATCGGTTGATAATTTATTCAGTGATTCACGCAATGCCTCCATACTACCCTGCACATCGGCCTTAATCACCAGATTCAACGCCTCGACCTTACCTGAACTCATGGTAGAAAAGGCATCTTCCAAACGCGCCTGCTGTTGATGCGCTAACTTCTGATCTCTGTCCTTATCCTTTCTGAACACAGCAATCTCACGCGCCTTACGCTCATTCTCAACCACATGCATCTCGTTACCCGCATGTGGCACACCCGACAGACCCAAAACAACAACAGGAGTCACAGGACCGGCCTGATCAATAACATTGCCATCTTCATCAAACATAGCACGCACACGACCATACTCACTACCGGTCAGGATGACATCACCACGTTTCAAGATACCGTTACGAATCAGGATAGTTGCTACCGGGCCACGCCCGCGATCCAGACTAGATTCAATCACAATACCATTGGCAGGACATTCCTCAACAGCGGTCAACTCCATCATCTCTGCCTGTAACGAGATCGCCTCCAGCAGATTATCAACGCCTTCACCAGTCTTGGCAGACACATTGACAAAGATAGCATCACCGCCCCAATCTTCGGGAATAACATCATGCTGAGACAACTCATTCTTGACCCGTTCAGGATCAGCAGCCTCTCGATCAATCTTATTAACAGCAATAATTAATGGAACTTCACCCGCCTTGGCATGTTTTATGGCTTCAATCGTCTGAGGCATCACACCATCATCAGCAGCCACCACCAAAATAACGATATCGGTTAGTTGTGCACCACGCGCACGCATCGAGGTAAAGGCAGCATGACCAGGGGTATCCAGGAAGGTAATATTGCCCTTACTAGTCTCCACATGATAAGCACCAACATGCTGAGTAATGCCACCGGATTCACCATCGGCCACCTTAGTCGAACGAATATAATCCAGTAAGGAAGTTTTACCATGATCAACATGTCCCATCACCGTAACCACGGGTGCCCGTGATAACAACTCACCCTCAACCTCGGAGAGTTCTTCCAACAAGCGATTTTCAATCTCGTTATCACTCACCAGGACCGACTTGTGTCCCAGTTCATCAACCACCAGTTCCGCCGTTTCCTGATCCAGGTTCTGATTAATTGTTGCCATCGTGCCCATATTCATCAATACCTTGATCACCTCAGCGGCCTTGATCGACATCTTCTGCGCCAGTTCAGATACGGTAATAGACTCAGGAATATTCACCTCCTGCACCATTGGCTGAGTTGGCTTGGCAAAACCATGTTCATCAGAAGATTGTATGCTTACTGTACGTTTACGCTTGGCACCCTTTCTACGACGACCACTCTTGTCTGTTGCCACATGCAATTCGGCACGGCCATAACGACCCTTACGCGCCTTGTTATCCGCACCACCTGCCTTTCCACGTCCTGGCTTACGCTGATCCTTTTCAGGTGTAGCATTAGCCTTACGAGGAGGTTGTTTATCTGTATTAGCCTTGGCTTCCTGCTCAGCAATACGTTGTGCATCTGCTGTCTGTTGGCGCGAGGCATCTTCTGCTGCCTTAATCTTTGCCTTGGCATCATCCTCAGCCTTGACCTTGGCATCCTCTTCAGCCTGAACTTTTGCCTTAGCATCTTCTTCGGCCTTGATTTTGGCATCCTCGACCGCTTGAATCTTAGCGTCTTCTTCAGCCTTGATTCGATCTTCTTCTTCAGTCTTTAATCGAGCTTCTTCTTCCACTGCACTACGACTAACATAGGTGCGTTTTTTACGCACAACAACATTAACCGTACGTGTCGTTGCACCACTACCACGACCACGGCCGGTAGGAGCAGAAGCAACTTTCAAGGTAGAACGCTTACTGCGATTCAGCGTTACCTTTTTTGTCGATGCTTCTTTATCATCTAACTTGCCATGTGACTGACGCAAGTGAGCTAATAATTCCATCTTTTCATCATTAGAGATCACATCATCATCTTTAGAGAATGACATACCCGCCTGTCCTAGTTGGATAAGTAATTCATCCACTGGCATACGTATTACTTCTGCGAGTTGTTTAACCGTTACATCAGCCATCTTGCCTGCCTATACCTTAAATATTTCTCGAAATCAGCCCTGTTGTTCTTCTGCAAACCAGGGTGCACGCGCAGTCATAATCAATTGACCAGCACGTTCTTCGTCCATGCCATCGATATCCATCAATTCATCAATCGACTGTTCAGCCAGATCTTCCATGGTAATAATTGAACGCCCCACCAATTCAAAGGCCAGCTCTTCATTCATACCATCCATCTCCAGCAAGTCCTGTGCCGGTTGTTTATCACCAATTTTTTCTTCCTTGGCTAGTGCCCGGGTCAGCAATACATCACGCGCACGACCGCGTAACTCTTCAACCATCCCCTCATCAAACTCTTCAATCGCCAACAGCTCACTGGTAGGCACATAGGCTAGCTCTTCGATACTTGAAAAACCTTCCTGAGCCAGGATCACAGCAATCTCTTCATCCACATCCAGGGCATCCATAAATACGCCCTGCAAGCTCTTCGCCTCTTGCTCACTCTTGGCCTCAGCATCGGCACTGGTCATAACGTTCAGTTCCCACCCAGTCAATTGACTGGCAAGACGTACATTCTGTCCACCACGACCAATAGCCTGTGACAACTGATCCTCATCAATCGCCAGATCCATACAATGCTTCTCTTCTTCCAGAATAATGGATTCCACCTCAGCCGGTGACATGGCATTAATCACAAATTGCGCAGGATTATCATCCCACAGAATAATATCAACGCGTTCACCCGCCAGCTCATTAGAGACTGCCTGCACACGCGAACCACGCATACCGACACAGGCACCCACTGGATCAATACGAGGATCATTGGTCTTTACCGCAATCTTGGCACGCAGACCCGGATCACGCGCCGCACCCAGGATCTCGATCAGATCCTGACCCACCTCGGGCACTTCGAGCTTAAATAACTCAACCAAAAACTCAGGAGCAATACGACTGACAAATAATTGTGGGCCACGCACCTCAGCATCAATATATTCCAGATAACCGCGAATACGATCATTAGGACGTACCGCCTCACGCGCAATCATTTTGTCACGCGGGATAATTGCCTCGGCATTACCACCCAGATCCAGATGTATATTACCACGATCAATACGTTTAACCGTACCTGTCACCAGCTCACCGACACGATCCTTATAGGCCTCCAGCACCAGGGCACGTTCTGCCTCACGCACTTTTTGCACAATCACCTGCTTGGCAATCTGCGCCGTAATACGGCCAAAACCGACCGATTCCATAGGCTCTTCTATATAATCACCAATGGCAAGATCCGGGTCACGCTGAATCGCAGCCGCATGCAAGACCTGCCAATCAGGCGATTCAAAATTCTCATCTTCATCATCCATCACCAACCAACGACGGAAGGTCTCATAATCACCGGATTCACGATCAATCGCCACGCGCACATCAATCTCAGAACTATGCTTCTTCCTGGTCGCCGTGGCCAACGCCAACTCGATTGCCTCGAAAATAATCTCTTTGCTGACACCCTTCTCATTCGAGACCGCATCAACCACCATCAAAATTTCTTTTTTCATGACTACATTTCCAAAAGATATTAAACGTCCGGCACCAAACGTGCCTTGTCGATATCATTAAAGGGTAATAGAAACTCTACCCCATCATTATCCAGCAGAATAACCTGCCCTTCCTGTAAACCTTGCAACACACCCTTGAACTTACGTTGCCCATCAATAAAACCATGCATCTGTATCTTGACCCGATGGCCAGCAAAGCGTTCGAAATCACTCTCCTTAAACAAAGGCCGATCGAGCCCAGGAGAGGATACCTCCAGGTTAAATTTACCCTGAATAGGTTCTTCTACATCCAGCAGACCACTCACCTGATAACTGACTTTCTGACAATCATCCAGCATGATCCCGCCTTCCTTATCTATATAGATACGCAATAGGCTGTGCGAACCACTCGGCACATACTCAATACCCACCAATTCATAACCCATTGAATCAACTACAGGTTCAATCAATTCGTGCAAAGTCTTCGGTTTTTGCTGCATCTATCTCTTACGGAAACAAAAAATGGGCCAATGGCCCACTTCTAACTCCCGACATAACAAGCTAATCGGTGGCGTATTATAAACAAAATTTGGGGAGAGTGCCAAGTGTTATGTGAGAATCGACTAAAAATGAACCCAAAAAGAGGATTTCACATGATACCCTAACACCTAACATTCAATCGAATACTACTTGATTCATATCATTATGAATTCTTCGGAATAATCGTCTGAATAAGGCTAGTCAATAACAATGGCCAAAGTATCCAATGAATTACAGCCACAAAATTTAGGTAGGCCCACATCATCACCCCTCTAGGCGCAAGATATGGCCATGGATCCCAACCAAGTATAGGCACATGATAGCGAAATGCCATTGCCAAGCCTCTTCCGACTCTGGTTGTCCAATCATGCGTATTACTGGGAACCATAATCGTTCTAAGCCGCATCACCTCAATCCGTTTTTTATCACTTTGTTCTATTTTCAATAACGAGAGTTCAGTGTCTGTAGATAACTCCACCACATCAACATATTCTGATGCAATCCATGCTGATGAAAACAAAAACCACATCAACATAAAAACCAGGACAGGGGCACTTTTAGTCCCATAACCAATCAATGAGTGAATCATCATCATTGCAGTAAGGTGCCGCCTTGGTTCTCGCCACTGCTCCTGCCTGCGCATCGCACGATGCACTTGATCAGATAACTTCCTGTCACCCTGATTCCTCAATATCTGCTCTATTTGCATATAAGTCGATTTCTTAAATCGAGAAGCATGATCAAGAATTCGTAGGAATTTCCGACCCAGATCATCCTCCTGAGCACCTGTTGACCAGCGATCAACCTTTACATCACTAAGATCCATAACATGTGGGATATGACCAAATATCTGCCAATGCCCAATCTGGGCACGTTCTACTATGAGCACAGGCCTGCTATTTTCAGAAAAAGCTTCTTTGTAAGGATTACCACTCCGAATAATTTGAATCAAGTCACGCCAGGTTTGTTGCTTAATATTCAAGGTGATTCTAATCTCTTGCTTCTTATCACTATCAACGTTATCAGAGCTATCACATTTCGCTCTGTTTTTTCTGGTAATATTTATAGACAACGATATCTCAAACAGACTATGCGCCAAATACCCAGACACAATAAACAACCCCAGAAAGAAAAAATCACCTGTAACCATATGATTATATAAAAAATAAAACAGCCCTATTAGCAATGCCCCGAATACAAGCAATGAACCCATGTAGCTATTCAATAAAAAATCATTTTCTTTCCCTTCTTTCCCTTCATCATGGAACTTATCCTTCCATAAAGTTGGCACCATAGGAAGATCTTTATCTAAGCAACCGAGCCCAGAAGCGTCATAATCTTTTTTTCTTGCACATGTAAAACCAAACAATATTATCAGATAAAACAACGAGAAAAATAATATAACGAGGGCAGGAGTTTCATGAAAACTCATATTCCATTGCATATCATCTAAAATCACCTTTACGCACACACCCAATAAAGCTATAAAAAATGCAGTGGTAAATACAAAAAAAAGATGAGTTTTTTCATCTTTTTTTTCATCAGATTCCGGAACAATACCACGATCTATTGCCCCACCCTTAAAACAGACACCCGAAACAATCAGATGATCAATTTTCGCCCCTGATAAATCAACAACACCATTCCCAAAGTCTGCATGCTCCAAAAACTGACCCGAAGCATTCTTCGCGTCATTAGGATAAAGCAAAAAACGTCCGGTAATAACTGAATTTCTCGCATTAACGACAACTAACTTATTATTCGCAGACTTTAATCTCAATCCAGTCAAATCAACATCACCCTCGACACTAACTAACTGCATATTCAATTCATCGCACACTAACCCTGATTTACTTACTCCGTACCCTACCCCATTTATTTTATCATCTGATGGAGCATAAATATGATCGTTTATTTGAGAATCCCGTAAATCAATTTTACCATTAACCATCAAATTAGTAAGATCGATTGAACCTCCAATCTTATTTGCAGTTAACTTGACATCACCAGATATTTCACCTCGAAGCCTATAATTGTTAGACGAATCAGACGAATCAGACGAATCAGACGAATCAGACGAATCAGACGAATCAGTTTGATCCGCCAAATCAAAAATAATAGCCTTCGCATCTACAGACCCTAGCCGAATACTGCCCCCAATAGAACACGATATTAACTGAAGCGATGTTTCATAGTCACTTGCCTGATCAAACCCCATAGATTCTCTAGTTTTAATATGAGTAAGATCAACGTCACCTCTTACGTCTATAGATCGAATATCAATCCAGGACGTCTCCGTTGGTACAATCGTATCACCTTTTTTATCATCACGAACAAGACCGGATCTAATTCTTACTTCACCAAAGGTTCCGGTCACTATCATTAGACCTCTATCCAATCTTCCAGCATCAACCCTGACCCATTCCATTACCGCACCTGACAGTGTGGTTTTACCTTCCACAATAAGTGCGATTTTACCCGTGGCAAACAAACCACCACCCACTTCGGAAGATTTTAAATTCAAATCACCTCTGATGTACGTCCCGCATAGATCAACGACCCCATGTATAGATGCGCACTGAAGAGATAGTTCACCCAGTGTTGTGCGATAAAGTGGCGACACCATATCAGTGCTTGGGTCGAAAATCATTCCCGCTTTAAAAGCCCCCCCGATCCGAGCATTAGTGAATTCAACATAACCACCAAAGTAAGTACCATTAAGAATAACATCCCCTGATACATGAATATTACTGGCCTCACATTTACCACCAATGAATCCCAATTGCTTAATCTTATGATTTTCAACATCTGCTGTAGGCTTATCCCAACAGGCAGAAACCTCCAGACTCCCTGAAACATTTGACCCTGATAATATCAAAACTTTTTCTTTGCCTAATATATAACGCTCTAGAAAATCCTGCGCTTTTTCTTTAGCATATGGCATACATATCGCCTTATATACTGTATCTGGTATACAGATCTCATCACTGCTATCTTTGCCTTCATTCATCTCTGGTTTCTTTATCACTTGCATACCATTAAATAAGGCATTTCCCTTTATATACATATTGGGCGCATATATCCCCCCAAAAACACTACAACATGAAAACTCCAGATGACCATGAACATTGATACGATCTAGTTTGATTGCATCTTTACAATCCCCCTTGTCAAATTGACAGCCTGACACCTTCAATAATCCATTAATCGTCACTAACGAAAGATTAAAACTCTTGTTAAATATACAGTTGGAAAAAACAAGATTACGATTGAAGCTATTATTCTTAAATGATAATTGATCAATGAAAACAACATTTTTAAAATGAAGGGTATAGGCCATGGAATTATCAGATGAAAAACATACATCGCCAACGACAGCAATATCTTCAATCACTATCTCATTACAGCACTCTGCATCAATCCCTGATGATATATCTAACCCCAGATCATTGATGCACTTCCTGATATACCCAATCAATTCAGAATTGGTCTTTATATCACCCTGACCGGGCAATGTATCGTGGTCAATATATTCCCGATAATCATGAATTATCGTTTCTCCATATTTCATAGACCCCATAACGACCACCCTATCAATAAATACAAAACATTGACCATACTACATAACTTATATATCCTGTACAAATACTAATGATTTTCACACTAATGGATTATGGTTGTGTCAAAAATAAAAAGAAATCTACTATTACAATTCTTCGTACGCTGCATCCTGTACAGCACCGCAGGTATATTGGCACTCATAGCCGATCCCTTTGGCCTGGAAAGTCAAAGTGATGATGCATCACGGGATGTATTCTATCGTTTAATTTCTCCTCTCTATTCATCCAAAGTACAAAAAGACATCGTCATTGTTCTACTCAATGAAAAAAGCATCCAGTCTCTTTATGATTCTCGAATAATCGCTTCTAATGAGTGGCCTATCCTCTACCAAGATCACGGATATCTTATTAGTCGTATAGCAAACTACCATCCAAGAGCAATATTCGTTGACGTGTATTTTAAAAAGAATCGCTCAACAGATAATACATTTGACGCCATGTACAGACGAATAAAAAGGGCATCTGATTATAATAATGTACCTATGTATTTTTCTAGAGGAACAGGAACAGAGAGTCTCACGCCTATCCAAAAAAAAATATCTGAGCTTGGGCAATTAACAGTCAATGGGTGGAGCGGATACATCCAAGGATACCCTCTCGAAGAGAACAACATCCCTACCGTAGCGGCAGCACTTTATGTTGAGAGTTGTGGCAAAGATGCCCCATTCAATGCTTGCTCCGATAATTACATCGATATCACTAAAAAATCCAGGGGACCAATTTCAGTGCTTTGGGGGAACAGTCCAGCACCTCCTGTTATCCGTCAAACCATTAAGGAATGTTCGAAGAAAAACATCTTTTCGCAATTAATTGGAGGGTTATTTTCGGGTATTTTAGATATAAATCCAGAAGACTACCTTACTAGCACAGACTGTCCATTTCACCAAATGATTGGCATAAATGAGTTAATTGCTATCGACAAGGGCATTTATGATGACACAAGAAATGATCGCTTTAAAAAACAACTAGAAGAAGCACTGCGAGATAAAATAATATTTTACGCTATCGACTTTAACGGCGTAAACAATCGCATAGTCACACCTGTTCATGGAACACTTCCATCCGTGTTCCTTCATGCAATGGCATTAGACAATTTAATTCAATACGGAAATAACTATGTACGTACCAATGAAGACATGGGAAATTTTATTGCCACCATCACTTGGTTATTTATCGTCATAATATTT
>JAADJB010000036.1 GCA_013151035.1 Gammaproteobacteria bacterium | reverse complement strand
GGAGAGCCGTATGCGCTGAAAGGTGCACGTACGGTTCGGGGAGGAGAAGCAGGGAAATAGTGCGACTACGTCCTGCTTCTTACTCTACTTCCACTGCCTACTGGGTTCATGTATCTTGTAGCCGTCATCGATTGGTACAGTCGTTATGTGCTTTCCTGGGCGTTATCTAACACCATGGATCATCTGTTTTGCGTTAGCGCGTTACAAGCGGCTCTGGAGCAAGGGGAGCTGAGTGTTTTTAACACGGATCAAGGTAGCCAGTTCACCACCGATGCTTATACACAGCATCTGCTGGAACGCCAAATTCTTATCAGTATGGATGGTCGTGGACGGGCACTGGACAATGTGTTCGTCGAACGGCTATGGCGTAGTGTGAAGTATGAAAACATCTATCTCAATGATTACCAGAGTGTTGCAGAACTCCATGTAGGACTGGATGAATACTTTTAAGAAGTAAGTAAATTAATTTAAAGTGTAAAAAATACCATCAATAGTCATGATTCTACACTGTGTTTATCAGTCGTTCGAAGGATTCATATTTTAAGTATCTGTTTATTATGTGCATAAATATATAGGCATAGATAATGCATAATACTTGTAAGAAGTAAGTAAATTAATTTAAAGTGTAAAAAATACCGTCAATTGAGCCGATTGCATTATGCACTGGAAAAACATGATGAAAAAACATAGTAAAAACCGCACTCTAACACTTAACAAATCCCTGACACTGGCTATCTTGGTGCTATCCCCTCTGTCACTGATGGCGGCAAATCGTATCTATGATCCAGACGCCGCTATTTTTGTCCCACCTGCTCTAGTGTACTGCGACAGAACGTTTAGCGATGTAGTCTGCTGGAGTGGCCTCGTTACCGCTACCGCTACCGACAGTGTCATTTTTACTCGTACAAGTTCTCCAAGGCAATACACGGTTAATTTTGACCGTAATACATTTAGTACAAGCCTTATCATAAGGGATGCCTCGGTCATTTTTGACCTGAATAGATATTCTTATCTACTTAGCGGCGACGCTTTTATAGGCCATACTGGTAATGGCGAGCTAACCATCCTTGACGGTACGCTAGGCAGTAGCAATGGCTACATTGGTTACCTTTCAGATGATAACAGTGCCACTGTGAATGGAACATACGCGAACTGGATAAATACCTTAGATTTCACTGTGGGCTATGAAGGTGCAGCTAATTCATTGGCAATTACGAATGGCGGTAGTGTCTCGAATAGTTATGGTTACATTGGTCGCTTTACAGTCTCTGACAATAATAACGTTAGCGTGGATGGAGCCGGTTCGACCTGGGTAAATAGTTTAGACCTCACTGTTGGCTTTTTGGGTGCTAGCAATTCATTGGCAATTACGAATGGCGGTAGTGTCTCGAATGATGATGGTTACATTGGTCGCTTAACAGGCTCTGACAATAACAACGTTAGCGTGGATGGAGCCGGTTCGACTTGGGCAAACAGTATAAACCTCACTGTTGGCCGTTCTGGTGCTAGCAATTCATTGGCAATTACGACTGGCGGTAGTGTCTCTAATCGTGATGGTTACATTGGTTACAATGCAGGCGCAGTCAATAACAACGTTAGCGTGGATGGAGCAGGTTCGGCTTGGGTAAACAGTTCACGCTTCTATGTGGGCTATTTTGGTGCTAGCAATTCATTGGCAATTACGACTGGCGGTAGTGTCTCTAATAGTCGTGGTTACATTGGTTACAATGCAGGCGCAGTCAATAACAACGTTAGCGTGGATGGAGCAGGTTCGACTTGGGCAAACAGTTTAGACCTCTTTGTTGGCAATTCTGGTGCTAGCAATTCATTGGCAATTACGAATGGCGGTAGTGTCTCGAATGATGATGGTTACATTGGTCGCTTTACAGGCTCTGACAATAACAACGTTAGCGTGGATGGAGCAGGTTCGACTTGGGCAAACAGTTCAGACCTCTTTGTTGGCAATTCTGGTGCTAGCAATTCATTGGCAATTACGAATGGCGGTAGTGTCTCTAATCGTGATGGTTACATTGCTTCAGACAATAACAACGTTAGCGTGGATGGAGCAGGTTCGACCTGGGTAAACAGTTCAAGCCTCACTGTTGGCAATTCTGGTGCTAGCAATTCATTGGCAATTACGAATGGCGGTAGTGTCTCTAATCGTGATGGTTACATTGGTCGCTTTCCAGGCGCAGTCAATAACAACGTTAGCGTGGATGGAGCAGGTTCGACTTGGGCAAACAGTTCAGGCCTCTATGTGGGCGATTTTGGTGCGAGTAATTCATTGATAATTACGAATGGCGGTAGTGTCTCGAATAGTCATGGTTACATTGGTATCGGGATAAGCGCAGTCAATAACAACGTTAGCGTGGATGGAGCAGGTTCGACTTGGGCCAACAGTTCATACCTCACTGTGGGCGATTCTGGTGCTAGCAATTCATTGGCAATTACGACTGGCGGTAGTGTCTCGAATAGTTATGGTTACATTGGTTACAATGCAGGCGCAGTCAATAACAACGTTAGCGTGGATGGAGCAGGTTCGACTTGGGCAAACAGCATAAACCTCACTGTGGGCGATTCTGGTGCTAGCAATTCATTGGCAATTACGACTGGCGGTAGCGTCTCGAATAGTTATGGTTACATTGGTTACAATACAGGCGCAGACACTAACAACGTTAGCGTGGATGGAGCAGGTTCGACCTGGGTAAACAGTTTAAACCTCACTGTTGGCTATTCTGGTGCTAGCAATTCATTGGCAATTACGAATGGCGGTAGTGTCTCGAATACGAAAGGCATCATTGGTTACCAGTCAGGCGCAGACAATAACAACGTTAGCGTGGATGGATTAGGTTCAACCTGGTCCAATTCCAGCCTTGCTATCGGACAGGCTGGTAATTCAGGCAACCTCCTTAGTATTAGTAATGGCGGTGTGGTCAATGTTGCTGGGCAGGTTTTAGTTAATACCGGCAATACACTCTCTATTATCGACGGTGGCATACTGACTTTTGGCTCATTGACATCGGCGGGTAATGTCTCCCTTAGTAATAGTTTTTTGGCGGTAACCTCCGAAGCGCCTGTAGCACTACGTGGCCAAACAACGTTGGATGCGTTAAGTCAGATAACGGCAACTGGCATTGGTGCTGAGCTCCTGCTAGGCGGCACTACTAATAATGGCGGCAGTGTTATGGCCAGTAATAATGGCAAGGTGACTCTGGAAAGTGGCGCGACTATGTATAACGCCATCACCCGTGTTACTGATAATGGCACGGTCACTGTTGAGACTGGCGCAACTCTGAGCGGCGGTTTTGTTGAAGCTGCCGATGCAGGCTCAACCATTGACGTGCAGAGCGGCGCGGTCATTGAAAATGCAATTGTTCAAGCATTCAATGGCGGTAACCTCAATGTCGATGGCAATATTAACGCGGGCAGTGTGCGTATTTTTAACAACGGTACGTTGACTGGTTCGGGTACGATCAATGCCGATCTGTTTAATACCTATGGCGGTTTAATTGGCCCCGGTAATTCTCCGGGTACGATGAATATTATTGGTGATTATATCCAGGACGACTGGAGTACCCTGATGTTTGAATTGGCGGGTTTAACTCCAGGTAGTGAATACGATGTATTTAATGTTAGCGGTACCGCTACCCTTGGTGGTGAGCTGGATGTGCAGTGGTATGATCTGGGTGATGGCTTATTTAATGCAGGTTTAGGTGATAGCTTTGATATTTTCACTGCTGACAATTTCATCGGCGAATTTGATTTACTGACACTTGCAATATTGGGTGAAGGTTTGGGCTGGCAACTGGATTACCTGATTGATGAAATCGGTACAACTGATGTATTGCGTTTAAGTGTAGTCAACGCTGTACCCGTGCCAGCAGCAGTCTGGTTATTTGGCAGTGGTTTAATTGGTTTAGCTGGATTTGCCAGACGTAAGAAAGCTTAAATCAAAGAGTTACTTCCCAAAATGGGAAAGCCTGTTACATTATCTGGCAAGCGGAGACGAAGGCTGATGCGGAAAAATATTTCGACCTTTTTGTGACAATGTATGAAGCCAAATATCCAAAGACAGAGTATTCGAACTAGTAATCCAATTGAATCGACCTTTGGTACTATTCGTCATCGCACTAAGCGTTCAAAGGGATGTTTAACCCGTGATGGTATGCTGCACATGATGTTTAAGCTGGGGATGTGCGCCGAGAAAAAATGGCGCCGATTACGTGGATTTAATCATCTGGCCAAGGTCATTACCGGAGTGCCATTTAAAGACGGCATTGAAGTAACAGAAGGTAATCAGGTCGCCGTTTGATTCAATTCTCCGAAACACCAGATTTGACAATAACTCTTTCGTTAATTGTAAAAGGCAGGTGTTTTTCCTATCCTGGATTATGATCCTTCAATACTAACCGTCTTCAGCAAAAAACGCTCAATGCCACCATCCTCGGAACGTTCTTCAATCTTTACCGGCAGGTAATGCAGTTCAGGGGCACACCATAATGTCGTGCTGCGTTTGCTGTTTTCTCGAATACGGCGCACGCGCACGGTTTCATAGGTATGATTCTGGGTCTTGATCTGTTCCTTGCCTTCGACGTTGAAGGTGTAGGTCTTGATCTTGCCACGTTTGATAAAGGTGTAGCTAAGTTCCCTATCTCCTGCCTCGAGATCAAACATCATATTCAAGGTCATCACCAGGCTATCCGTTGTGCCACTATCAACGCTGATGGGCTGGTCGATTTTACTGTCTGTGACTTTAATTGCAGTGGCTTGATAATCAAAATGGATGCTACGGTTTTTGTCCGGTTTATTGCTGCGTTCATAGTGATATTCTACCGGTCTGGCGCGGTTATCAATAATACTTCCGCTGCTAGTCTCTTTGATCCGGGTGGCGATAAACAGGGCGGCGAGGCCGGTTGGCCAGGCCTCTCGCTGGTAATAGTAATCCTGTGTTTGAGGGTTGTATTGATAACTGACGCTGGCTTCTCCAACACTGACTGAGGCCATGCTGGCGCTGTAGGTGGCCTTGAAGGAGGGGATGGATATTATGCCATCTTCGCCTGCTAATACAATAGTTTGTTTTAATAAAAGTACAGTTATAACAATTAGTTGTGTGATTAACTTAATGTTGATTATCTTTGTAAAAAAATATGTCTGGTAAGTTCGAGACACGAATTACTCCTCTTTATCAGAGACACGCAGTGAAACCATCCCTGGTGGCTCGACAGCCGCGTCCATGCGGCTGACGGTCTCTGTTAAAGAGGCGTTATCCCTGTCTCTTGAGTGAATAGGATGGTGGTTATTTAGCTTTAAAGCTGACAGTAGCCTTTTCCCGTTATAGTAGACACCATCCGCTTGATAATGGATCTGACCATCGGCAATCATCCGCAGAACCCTGGCATACAGTTGATGCTCTTGTTGTAGCACCCGGCTGGCGAGGGTGTCTTCCTTGTCATTGGCATAGACGGGTACAGTCGCCTGCATAATAATGGGGCCGCCATCCAGTTCTTCATTGACATAATGCACGCTGGCACCATGTTCACTATAGCCGGCATCCAATGCGCGTTGATGGGTATGCAAACCTTTGAGATTCGGTAACAGGGATGGGTGGATATTGATCAGTCGACCGTGGTAGTGGCGTACAAATAACGGGCTCAGGATACGCATGAAACCGGCCAGACAGATAATATCGGGATTGGACTGGTCGATCAATTCAATCAGTGCCTGATCATACTGTTCACGATTGTCGTGCTGGTATCCAAGGATGTGAACGGGTATCCCGGCCTGTTGTGGGCGTTGCAGACCGGGCGCATTGGCGCGGTCGCTGATAACGGCACGGATCTTTACCGGTAGCTGTTGCTGTTCGATATGATCCATGATGGCATGCAGGTTACTGCCTCGACCTGAGATCAGTATCACTATCGGTAATATTGTTGTATTGATCTCAGGCAATGATGACTTCACTGGTCTCACCGCTTTCAACATGACCCATCTGCCAGGCCTGTTCTCCTGCGGCATTGAGATGTTGGATAGTATGATCAGCATCCTCGGCAGCAACACAGATCACCATGCCGACACCGCAATTAAAGGTGCGGTACATCTCGCTTTGTTCGATGTTGCCCTGTTGTTGTAGCCACTGAAATATGGCGGGTATTGTCCATGAATCCGCCTTGATATTTGCTCTGAGACCGGTGGGTAGTACACGTGGGATATTTTCCAGCAGACCACCACCGGTGATATGTGATAGCGCATGAACCTTGATATCGTTGAACAGGGCGAGCAAGGATTTAACGTAGATGCGGGTCGGTGCCAGCAGTTGTTCACCTAGTGGACTGCCAGCCAGATCCTGCTGGAGGTCGGCCTGTGTCACCTCAATGACCTTGCGGATCAGGGAATAACCATTGGAGTGTGGACCGGAGGAGGCAAGTCCGATCAGTACATCGCCATCCTTTACCGCACTGCCATCGATGATGTTGGTTTTTTCGACGATGCCGACACAGAATCCGGCGAGGTCATAGTCCCCCGCGTTATACATGCCTGGCATCTCGGCGGTTTCGCCACCGACCAGGGCAGCACCTGAGATTTCGCAGCCTTGGGCGATACCATTGATCACATCGGTGGCAACATCAAGATCCAGTTGGCCACTGGCATAGTAATCGAGGAAGAATAGGGGTTCTGCACCCTGTACCAGGATGTCATTGACGCACATGGCAACCAGATCAATACCAATGGTGTCATGTTTGCCCATATCCATAGCGAGTTTTAGTTTGGTGCCGACACCATCGGTGCCGGATACCAGTACCGGGGCCTTATAACGATCCAGCGGGATCTCAAACAGGGCACCAAAACCACCCAATCCACCCAGTTGTCCGGGGCGTTGAGTGCGGGCAACAGCCGGTTTAATGCGCTCAATCAGGGCATTACCTGCCTCGATATCCACTCCGGCATCCTTGTAACTGAGAGAATCTGGATTATGACTGCTTGATTGATCGTTCATTGAATGCCCTGTTGCTGAGTGAGATAACGAAAGATAAATCCAATTCGTGAAAAGGTCTCTACTTCGTTATAATTAATTCGTGTGCGTTATTTTAACGTGAATCGGAAAGGCGTAAAAGAAAATAATTTATGAGGCATATATTTAAAGCATCGGGCAGCTTGTTGCTGTTGTTACTAGTCATTGTCTTTGGCTCGGCTGAATCTGCGCTTGCTGCGGACTACAGTAAGGTGAGCTATGAGATAGCGGATCGTAGTGAGGCCACGCGAGGCACCAGTATGCGTCGTGGTTTGCAAGAGGTTATTGTGCGTCTTATGGGGGTGCGTGAGCCGGGTCAATATCCAGCGGTACGGGATATGTTGCGTAAACCCGAACGATTTATTCAGCAATATCAGTACCATTCTGCTCTGGCTGATCAGGGTGGTGATGAAGTCCTGCAAATTTTGATGGTCTTTGATGTGCAGGCAATAAGCCGAGTCTTGCAGGAGGCACAATTACCCCTATGGTCCGGTGCACGGGCAAATATCCTGGTATGGATGGCAGTTGATGAGGGTGATGCGCGTTATCTGATTGCTAATAATACGCATCGAGAGGTACGGGAATTAATGGATCGTATTGCTCAATCACGCGGTATTTCCTTGTTGTTTCCCTTATATGACCTGCAGGAACAAAAAGATATTCAGTTTATGGATGTCTGGGGTGGTTTTTTTGATTATCTGAAGACGGCATCAGCACGCTATGCCGATACTGTAATCCTTGCCGGTAGAATTTATAAAAATCGTCTGGATAATGACTGGGTTGGTGGGCCCTGGTCGATGCAGATTGAGGACGATTATTCTACTATGGAGGGTGGCAAGGGAGCATTGCTGCCGGTGCTGGAACAGGTGATTGATGAGTTGGTTACCCGTATGCGTCAACAGACCTTGTCGGTGGCTGGCGAAATAACGGATATGTCTGTTCGTATGCGTATTGAAGGCATCAATCAGGTGGCCAACTATGCCCGTGTTATCCAGTATCTAACCGGTCTACAGTCGGTTCAGGATGTGCAGATTAATGCATTGATCGGTGATCGTCTGGAACTGATTTTGATATTGCAGGAGGGGATTAATTCATTAGAGGAAGAGATTGCCTTAGGCACCCTGCTGGATGTGGTGAGTGGACAGGAAGCACTCTGGTATCGTTTACGACCATGAGGGCACGTGATATCCCTAATCTGATTACGCTGTTGCGTATCGTGCTGGTAGTGCCAGTGGCCTGGGCTATCCTGCAACAACATTATCTGTTGGCCTTTGTCCTTTTTTTGCTAGCGGGTGTTTCGGATGCGCTGGATGGTTTTCTGGCCAAACGTTTTGCCTGGGTAAGCCGCCTGGGTGCCATATTGGACCCGTTGGCGGATAAACTTTTGCTGGTGACCTCCTATCTTGCGCTGGCTGAAATATCCAGGGTTCCGGTCTGGCTGGTGCTGGTCATTATTGCCCGTGATCTTATTATCCTGCTGGGCGCAACATTGTATTATCACTTTATTGCCAGGATTGAGGCAGAACCGACCATTCTTAGCAAAATTAATACCCTGTTACAGATTGTGTTGGTGTTGGCTGTTCTGGCAGGTAACAGTATTTTTCCCATCGCGTTAGATTGGGTGCAAGAATTGATTTATGCTGTTTTTGCAACAACGGCATTAAGTGGCAGTGAATATATCTGGATCTGGGGTTGGCGTGCCTGGAATAACAAGGCGGGTAGTGGGAGATTTCCATGATAAATGATTCACAACGTTGGTTCTGGCTGATGCTGTTTGCCTTGAGCCTGGTGCTGTTCAAATTATTATCACCTGTATTAGCGCCTTTTTTATTAGCCGCATTGTTGGCCTATATTGCAGACCCGGTGGTGAGCTGGATTGAATCAAGCGGGGCCTCGCGTACGCTTGCGGTGATTATTATCTTTGTTGTGGTGTTGATTCTCTTATTGTTTTCGTTATTGATTTTATTGCCATTGCTGGGTCGTCAATTAGCGCAGGTTCCCGATCATATTGCCTGGTTGCAGGGACAAGTTATCCCGCTACTCAGACCTTATCTGGGTGAACAGGTGATTAATGAGATTGCACAGATTGATGTATTGGCATCGATACAACAACACTGGCAACAGGCGGGTGATGTGATGCTGCAATTAATACAGCAAGTCACACAGTCGGGTGCACACCTGATTGCCTGGATGGTGAATATGTTGTTGGTGCCGGTGGTGAGTTTTTATCTACTCAGGGATTGGGATGTATTGATTAACCGGGTTCATGGTCTGTTGCCAAGGGATAAAGAGGCCTTGATTTCCAGTCTGGTTATGGAATCTCATGGCGTATTAGGTGCCTTCATGCGGGGGCAGTTATTGGTTATGTTGGTGTTAACCATGCTCTATGCGCTCGGCTTGTACTGGATCGGTCTGGATTCCTTTTTATTATTAGCTGTGGTTTCCGGGGTGGTGAGTTTTGTGCCTTATCTGGGCTTGCTGGTCGGGGTGGTATTTGCAGGAATAGCCGCTTATATGCAGTATGAAACAATGCTGCCAGTGATACAGGTATTGGCTATTTTTGGGCTGGCTCAGATTATTGAGATGGTCGTGTTGACCCCGTATTTTGTCGGTGATCGTGTGGGGCTGCATCCGGTTGTGGTGATCTTTTCGATTATGGCCGGAGGTGAATTATTGGGTTTTATGGGTATCTTACTCGCCTTGCCGGTGGCTGCGGTTATTCTGGTCTTGTTGCGCTCGATAAAACGACATTATCTACAGAGTGCCGTTTATGATTCCTCGGAATCCGGATGACAATCAATACTCAATTACCTCTGGCGATAGCAATCCCGGATTATGCGCGTTTTGATAATTTTTATGCGGGATCAAATAGTGAATTATTGTCTCAATTAAAAAAAATAAGTGTGGGTGATGGTAAAGAGTCGCTCTACTTGTGGGGAGGGACGGGGCAGGGTAAATCGCATCTGTTACAGGCGAGTTGTGTGGCGGCGCGGCAACAGGGTCAGAATGCAAACTATCTCTCACTACAACAACTCAAGGGTTGCTCTCCTGGAATATTGCAGGGCTATGATGAGGCCGATTTGTTGTGTCTCGATGATCTACAATTAATTGTCGGTGATCCGGAATGGGAAGAGGCGGTATTTCATCTTTATAATCGTTTGCTGGAGCGTTCAGCCTTGTTAGTGGTTGCGGCATCGAAGGCGCCGGATGCATTGGGTTTGCAACTGGCCGATCTAACATCAAGATTATCCTGGGGGCTGGTTTACGGGCTTAATCGTATGGATGATGAAGATCGTCTCGCTGCCCTGACGCTACGCGCACAACAACGTGGTCTGGAATTAGCCGAGGATGCAGGACGTTATTTGCTCAGGCATCATGCGCGCGACCTACGGGCATTGTTTGGTTTTCTGGATGCGCTGGATCATGCTTCTATGGTGGAACAGCGGCGCTTAACCTTGCCCTTTGTGCGTGATGTATTGATTAACCGAGATCCCTGGGAGAAGCCTGAGACATGAATGATTTTCAGTTGGATGAACGTTTGCAACAAGACTGTATTGTTATTGGCAAGACCGCATCGGGCTGGCTGTTACTCATGGATAATGCACTACTACCCTGGTTTATTCTGGTTCCAGAAGTTACAGAAACTGAGTTTGTCGATCTGTCTCCGCCACTGCGGACAACTTTAATGGATGAGGTAAACGCTATTTCCAGGATGATCAAGGGACTGGATGGGGTGGAAAAAATGAATATCGGAATGATTGGTAACGTGGTGAGCCAGCTTCATATCCATATTATTGGCCGTCATGAGGGTGATTTCTGCTGGCCGGACGTGGTTTGGGGGCGGCCTGAGCGTGAGCCTTATACGTTGCAGGAACGGGATATATTGTTGGCTCAGGTGGAGCGGATTTTGCCTGGTTTGTTGGGTTACGCGATAAATCGCTAACCCAACCTACGCGTTGATCATCTATTTCCTTGCTGTTCCTCACGGCGGGCGGCGCGCACATACAATACCCCGGCAATAAACCAGATCACACTAAAGATAACCTCCAGTAAGCCATATAGTTGAGCCTCGGTATTACTATAGGCCTCGACTGCACCATGGGTAAAATACAGTAATGACAGGAACAGGCTCCAGGCATAGGTATATCGACGACCATGCAATAGACCGCGTAGCGGGAATAACAAGGGGCCTACCAGGAGCAACAGGATGAGGGCAGTGGGTAACGCGTTAGAGGGTGCCAGTAAGGTATACCAGCTAATGAGCAGGATAAAGACTCCGGCATAACCAAGCAGACATAATGACTGCCAGACGCGGATTGCGCTCATTGTCGGCCTCGATGCAGTTCAAGCGTGGTCTCGGCGAGTCGCTTGCCGATAGCCTGGCACAATACCTTTTCAGCATCTGTTAGAGGGGCCTTATTCTCGGCATCCGCAGTATGGCTGGGGCCATAGGGTGTGCCACCGGATGTGGTTTCCAGTAATTCAGTTTCACTGTAGGGTAGCCCCATCATTAACATGCCATGATGTAATAGCGGCAGCATCATCGCTAACAGGGTGGATTCATGTCCGCCGTGCATACTGCCGGTTGAAGTAAATACCGCAGCGGGTTTACCCATTAATGTGCGTTCCATCCATAGACCGCCGGTTGAATCAATAAAATGTTTGAGTGGGGCTGCCATACCGGCAAAATAGGTCGGGCTACCCAGTGCGAGGGCTGAACAATCTCTTAGGTCGTCAAGACCCGCATAAGGTGCCCCTTGTGCGGGTATGCTGTCGGCTGTGCTTTCACAGTGGGTGGAGATATTGGGTACGGTGCGTAATACAGCCTGGGTGCCGTTAACCGAATCGATGCCACGGGCAATGCGACGCGCCATTTTTTCGGTAGAACCATGATGACTGTAAAAAAGGATGAGTATATTAAGGTCTTGCTCTGGATTCATAATCAAATGATACCACGCCAGGGTAGGGTGCGTACTACGCACCAAGGTAATATCACAACATCTTAATTGGGCAAACCCTCGACTTATAAGGTTAAGAATGCTAGCTTAAGCCCCATGAATCGTGGATTGATTACTCTTATGCTCGCTTTTTTTCTGTTTTCCTGTGCGGCGGCACCGGTGCAGCAGATGAGTGATGCGCGGCAGGCCATTGAGAGGGCGCGACAGATCGGTGCTGAGACCTATGCGCAGGAATCCATGCGTCAGGCACAGGTGTTTTTAGAAAGAGCACAACAAAAACTGGAGATGGGATCCTATCGTGCAGCCAGGGAAAGTGCTGAATTAGCTCAAAAAAGAGCTGTTGAGGCAATGCAACAGGCGCGGGAGTCGGGAAGTAAGTTTGTAAATTCAGTTGATCTGGATTGACATATCGCCCATTAAGGTTATAGTGAGCCAAAGTGATGGTATCTATATGCGATTTCTGAACAAAAAATTGTTTAGATGACGTTATTCAGAATGCTATAACTGGTAAGAAAAAATAAACTAATTCAAATCTTGGAGACCAACCGTATGAGCGTTAAGCTTCCATTTAAACTGATTGCTACAACAATCCTTGTTGCCAGTGTAACGACAGGCTGTCATCTTGCCACCCATGGTGAGCAACCAATGGTTAAGACCGCACATTCTATGGATGCGCATCATGCTGCCGCACATAAGTCTACGCCAACGCATAAGGCTAAACATGATGATAAGCACGCTGATAAAAAGGCAATGCATGATCCTAAGCAGAGTATGATGTCATCCCGGGCGATTGCAGCGGCTAAGGCGGCAATTAAACAAGCCAAAGATCTGGACTGGATCTGGCGTGATACCGAAAAATTCCTGAAAAAGGCCGAGGCTGCCGCGAAAGGTGGCGATGACGCCAAGGCGATCAAACTAGCGAGTAAAGCGCGTAAGCAAGCTGAAGATGCCGTTAACCAGTATTATCTGGAAAAGGCTAAAATGCTAAGTTCAGGTCTGAATGGTGTCGATATGAGCACCAATCAACAGGGCGCTTACGGACAAGCCAATAAGGATATTGCCGGCGCACAGGGTAAGTCTGCTTATGATGTTCTGAGTCGTCTGAATGCAGAATTGAATAACAAGACAGCTCAGTACACGGTGAACAGTGGTGATAGTCTGTGGAGTATCTCCGGTCAGTCCGGTATCTACGGTAATCCTTATCAGTGGCCGCTGATTTATAAGGCAAACAGCGATAAGATCAAGGATGCTGATCTGATTTATCCAGGACAGGATCTTTCAGTCAACATGAATCCTTCCTCTGATGATGTGAATGCTGCGGTTGAGCATGCCAAGACCCGCGGAGCCTGGACACTGGGTGATACCGAGTCATCTGATGATGATTATCTGAGTGGAACCTTGCATGTGAAGTAAATGAGTTTGTGTAGGGTGCGCACTGCGCACCAATGAAATGTGAAAAACCCTGCTCGTTTGAGTGGGGTTTTTTGTGTTTTTGTTCTCGCAATGCTTTTGTTCGATTAGCCCCATCATCGTAGCACCGTGTACGCACCCTAGCGGGGTATATCTGCAATCCGCACGCGCCATTCCTGTGGCCCGCTCTTGTGGATGGAATGCCCCTGGCTATCAACAGCCACGGTGACGGGCATATCCTCAACCTCGAATTCATAAACCGCTTCCATGCCTAATTCGGGGAATGCTACAATGCGCATTCCCTTGATGGCCTTGGATATTAGATAGGCGGCTCCGCCGGTGGCGATTAGATAAACGGATTGGTGTTGTTTGATGCTCTCTATGGTGGCATCACCGCGTTCTGCCTTGCCGATCATGCCTAATAGTCCGGTGTTGAGCATGGGCTCGGTGAATTCATCCATGCGGGAGGCGGTTGTGGGTCCGGCGGGGCCGATAACCTCACCGGCAGCCGGGTTAACTGGGCCGACGTAATAGACAAAGCGATTATTGAAGTTAAGACCTTTGGGGAGTGCTTCTCCCTTTGTTAATAGATCAACAATACGTTTGTGTGCAGCATCTCTTGCGGTCAGTATCTTGCCGCTAACCAGTAGGCAGTCACCGGCCTGCCATTGGCTGATCTGTTGCTTATCTATAGTATTCAGGTCTATTCGAGTCGATGGGGTTTCTCCCGTCCGGCTGATCTCGGGCCAGTCGGATAATACGGGAGGTGATAGGTTTACCGGGCCGGTGCCATCGAGTCGAAAATGAATGTGTCGGCTGGCGGCACAATTGGGGATGATGGCAATCGGTTTGGAAGCGGCATGAGTGGGATAATCCATCACCTTGACATCCAGTACCGTGGTCAGTCCACCGAGTCCCTGGGCACCGATACCGAGTGCATTGACTTTGTCATAGATCTCCAGGCGTAGTTCTTCGGCACGGTTATTGGCACCGCGTTGACGCAGTGCCTGGATATCTATGGGTTGCATCAGGGATTCCTTGGCCATTAACAGGGCCTTTTCAGCGGTACCACCAATACCAATGCCTAATATTCCTGGCGGACACCATCCAGCCCCCATGTCGGAGACCTGTTCCAGTACCCAGGAGACGACATCATCGCGCGGATTTAATACTGCAAAACGGGCCTTATTTTCTGATCCACCGCCCTTGGCGGCGACGGTAATATCAATATGATCACCGGGTACTAATTCGGTGTGAATAACGGCAGGGGTATTATCGCCGGTATTGTTGCGGGCACCATCCGGGTCATTGACGATGGATGCGCGTAGCGGATGATCCTTGTCGGTATAGACATCGTGAACCGCCTGGTTGACCATTTCTTCTATACTATTACGGGTATTCCAGTGTATATTCATACCCACCTTGAGGAAGATATTGATGATACCGGTGTCTTGACAGATGGGACGTTGACCCTCGGCACACATGCGGGAATTAATCAGGATTTGGGCAATGGCATCCTTGGCTGCAATTGATTCTTCTTTCTCGTAGGCCTGATGCATGGCCTGAATGAAATCGACTGAGTGATAGTAGGCGATGTAGCGCAGGGCATCACGAATGCTGGCAATGAAATCCTGTTGCGAGATGGTGACCATAATAAATCCTGTTTTGAGGTCGAGGGAAACCTTTCAAGCTTCCTGGAGTCTTTTATTGTAGCGGAAAGTCATTGTCTATTAACAGGGGTTTGTGAATGAAGAAGTATATATTTGTTGTCATATTTGCCTTATGGAGCATGGCTCTATCGGCTGCTGAGGAATTTACCCTACAGGATGTGAATGGTAAGGCTGTCTCGCTCTCTGATTATCGGGGAAAATGGGTCATCGTGAATTACTGGGCAACCTGGTGCCCACCTTGTAAGGAAGAGATACCGGAGTTGATCCAGTTCCATGATGAACATAAAGATGATCTGGCGGTGGTTTTGGGGGTGGATCTTGAAGATATTGATGTTAATTCGCTGCGTGAGTTTGTTGATGATAGTATGATTTCCTATCCGGTGCTAATTGGTGAGGGTTCTGAATATCTGTCTGAGTTGGGGCCGGTACCGGGCTTGCCAACAACATATATGGTTTCTCCGGAGGGTCATGTGGTTGCTCGGCAGGTGGGGCCTATTACGGCTGAGGCGTTGGAGAAATTTATTCAGCGTAAGACTAAGAAGTGATGGTTTAATTCGAGACGGGTGGGTCGCCTGCGTCTATCGGAGACACATCGTAAATACATCCGTGTAGGTTCGATGCTCGCGTCCATGCGGGCAAAGGTCTCTGATAGACGCAGACAAACCACCTGTCTCTTGCTGTTATTTGTGTGAATGGAGAATTGTGTGACTCAATATTGGAAAATATTGTGGGCGTGTAGCCTGTTATTATTTATGCGCGTGGGTTCTGCGGAGGCTGCGGGTTATGATGCCTTCTTTGACACCAGCTTTGGTGATTATTCTGAGGAATTAGTGCGTGCCAGGGAAGAAGGTAAAAAAGGAATCTTGTTGTTTTTTGAAATGAAGGACTGTCCCTTTTGTCATCGTATGAAGGAGACAGTGTTAAATCAGCTACAGGTTCAGCAATATTTTAAAAAACACTTTCTGAGCTTTATAGTGGATATTGAGGGTGGTCTGGATATTACGGATTTTTCTGGCAAGGAAATGACACAGCAGGACTTTGCTCAACGTCAGAATCGTGTACGGGCGACACCGGTGATACAGATCTATGATTTACAGGGTAAGCGGGTGGTAAGGTTTACCGGTGCTACATCCGGGGTTGAAGAATTTATGTGGTTGGGTGAATATGTGGTGAGTGGGGCTTATAAGGAGATGCCTTTTGTGGTTTATAAACGGCAGCGTCGGCGTTAAGTCTTGCTAGATGATATTGATAGAAAAAAATATGCTGGGTAAGTTCGAGACATGAATTGCGCTTCTCTACCCGAGACACGCCGTGAATACATCCCTGTAGGCTCCACGCCCGCGTCCATGCGGGCAAGGGTCTCTGATAGAGAAGCGCAATCCCTGTCTCTTGAGTTAACGGGACAGCAATGGGTTAACAGAGTTATTTTACTAATTCTTTTATCACTGCTTAGCCTTTGTGTATCGGTGCAAGCGGCGGATGATGCCTTGCCTGAACCGTTAACCCTGGCCTATGTATTACAGCAGGTGCGGGGTAGTCATCCGGTGTTGGCACTGGCGCAGAGTGATATAGCCGTTGCCCAGGCACTAGGCACACAGGTGGATTCTGAGCAGGATTGGGATATCTATCTGGAAGGTTATGGTGAATGGCCGCGCTATGCGTCTATCTATTCAACAACGGGTGCTGAGTATGATAATTCAAAGCTATCCCTGATTGCCGAGCGTAGGCTCTATGATTTTGGTTATAGTCAGGCGCAAAGGGAACGTTCTGATCTTCTGGTGAAGGGTGAGGAGCAACAATACCATCTTGTCTATCAGGGGCATCTGATACAATTAATAACGCAATACACCGATATTCTGTTGGCGGATATGAATTTTCGTACCCTGGATGAGGTAATGGCAGTTGCCTATGTGCGTTATGAACGAGCTCAGGAGGCACATCGAATGGGGCAGATCAGTGATATTGTTCTGCTTGAAAAGGAATCCATTTATCAACAGGCGATGTTGCAACGCGTCATTGCCCAAGCACAACAGAAGAATACCCGTGTTGCACTGGCGGAGGCAATGGGACGTCCGAACAGCCTGGCGGCTTCTTTACGCGACCCCGGTTTTGGTTTTTTTGCACAACGACCGCCACAACTGGATGAATTGTATTATGAGGCATCGCAAAGTAATCCTGGATTATTGGCGATTGATTATAAACTGGAGGCGATGCAGGCGCAGTTGCGTGCTATCCGACGGAGTAGTAACCCGCGTCTTGATCTGGAATTGACGGCAAATAAATATGCCGGTCTGGTAGCCTATGACAAGAAATGGACGGCAGGGTTGGTGATGAATGTGCCCTTGATGAAGAGGGGGCAGGATGCCCGCCTGGTTGCGGCACATGCGAGTGTTTCCCGTTTACAGGCAGAGAAAAAAAACGGGATAATGAAGGTTCGAGCAGCATTATTGAGTCTGTGGCAGCAATTAAATACCCTGTCGGCACAAAGTCGTGCATTGATAATTGAGCAGGATTTTCGTGATCTTGATCTGGATAAGAATCGCTCGTTGTATGAGATGGAGGTGCAGGCAGACCTTGGTGACTCCATGATTCGTCTGGCTGAAGTGAGGATGAAGCTGGCGCTGAATCGCTATCAACAGGCCCTGACCTGGGCGCGGTTGGCCTGGTATACCGGAGACAAGAAGTATATGCCTGTAATTGAGGGTTTTTCTTTCCAGAATAGAATGACAAAGGGTGGTGGTTAATGCGACGTAATATTGTTTTCCTGATCGGACTTGTTTTATTATGGCAGGGATCGGTACAGGCGGTTGAATATACGGGCTACACTCGATTGACCCCGGTTATTGATTTAACGACCCCGGTCTCAGGTGTTATCCAACAGGTTAATGTGCGTAAGGGGCAGTTGGTAAAACAGGGGCAGGCATTGCTAACGCTGGATCTTGCTACATTTAACGCCAGGGTGGTGGCCTGTGAAGCGGGCATTGTGGCACAGACTGAATTGCGTAAGGAAGTTCAGCGGGAATATGTGCGTGCTCAGGAGATGTATGAGCAGACCTTGTTATCTGAACGTAAACTCCAGCTAGCCCTTATCGACAAGTTAGCAGCAGAGGCACGTTATCAGCGCGTTAATAGTGATTGTGTGCAGGCCAGACAGACATTGAAATATGCTGTTATCAGGGCGCCGATGAAGGGTCTGATTACAGAAGTGCAGGCAAGGGCAGGCGAGGTTGTGAGTCACCTTGAACAGCCTCGGACACTGATACAGTTAGTGAATGCAGAACGGATGTGGATCGAGATACCCGTGCGCGGAGACGTGCTGGATGGTCTGCGTCTTGATCAAACACTTGATGTTATGCTGAAAAAACAGTCATTGAAGGCGAGGGTGATACAGTTTGAAGTGGTGCCTGATGTATTAAAAGACCCTTATTACAGGGTGACTATGGAGATTAAGGCGGGTGATGTACCTGTACGCGCCGGTTACAAGGTCAGCGTTTCTATTCCATAGGAAGGTTGTTTCAAAATAGATTTATTTTTTGTCCCAAATAAATCCAATAGATTTCTTCTCTTTTTTGGGTTCACTTACCAACTGACGTACTGCATTAAAAATAAATTCAAAATCAGCATCATATTTTTTCTCTAATTCATTTAATCTTTTTTCGATTCCTTCAATAGAGGAAATATGTCTGTAACGAATAAATATGCGAATAATATCTATATTTACTTTAATGGCTAACTCGCTATTCAAAATTCCTGACAACATAGCAACACCATGTTCTGTAAAAGCATAAGGAAAGGAACGGCGACCACCCCATGAACTTGAGGTGCCAAATTGGTACTTCAAGTTGTTAAGCTCTTGTTTCGTAAGAATAAACATGAAGTCTTCAGGAAATCTTTCTATATTTCTTTTTACCGCTCTATTCAATGCTTTTGTTTCCACACCATAAAGTGAAGCCAATACAAAATCGAGCATAACTCGTTGGTTGCGTATCAATAGAATGCTGGATGATATTTTATCTTTCATTTTAACCTCCTTGTTGAATGAAACCGCTATGCGGCAACAATAATCTCTCATCCCGATTAGGCTCCTTGCCCATGTGGGTATTACTAGGAGTCTAACATGTTATTTTGTTACAATGAAATAACAGCCTTGTCCAATATGAAAGGAAAAGAACTTACTGATGGATAAAGTGATGGAAACAGCACAGCATGTCATTGCAAATATCCGTCATCAATACGGTATCAAGGATAATGGCACCCAGGCCGAGGATTTTGCCTTTATCTCTCGTGGCTACAAAAATGCCATTGAGCAATTATCCACCGGCCTTTATGAAAAAGAGGTCCATTTCATTCTGGAGCTCATTCAAAACGCAGAGGATAACGAGTACCAGAATAAACCACCCGATTTACGCTTTGTCGTGCTGGATGAAGATCCAACCCATACTCCTGACAGCGATGGTTGCCTGTGTGTGTTCAACAATGAGGCTGGGTTTGAGAAAAAACATGTAGAAAGCATCTGCCAGATTGGCGAATCGACCAAAGAAAAAATACAGGGATATATTGGTGAGAAGGGCATCGGTTTTAAGTCCGTTTTCATTGTGTCCGCCGCGCCCCATATTTATTCAAACGGTTTTTGTTTCCAGTTCAAGGAAAAAGATTCGGATATTGAGCTTTCCTATATTGTACCCTATTGGCTTGACAGCAGACCCAGCATCGTTAGAGAAGATAAGGCCAATACGGCCATACTGCTTCCCTTAAAGCCAGGTAAGAAGACGGATATTGTTACTGAACTTAAGCGGATTAAACCCGAAACCATTCTGTTTCTATCGAAGCTGGAGGGGTTGTCAGTTGATATAAGGAGTGAGGCAACGGCGATCGATCTTGTCCGGGACAAGACCCATGCACCCATCATTGACTTGCTGATACAGCAAAAAGACAAAGAAGCGGTAATTAACCGGTATTGGTTGCATACAGATACGGTTGTTGTGCCGGATGATATAAAAGAAGAAAAACGTAGGGATGTTATAGATCGAGAAATCACGGTTGCATTCCCTTTGGATAAGAACAGTCACACGGGAACTATTTATGCGTTTTTGCCAACCGAAGTGGACAGTGGCTTTCCGTTCCTGATCAACGCCGATTTTATTCTTACGGCGAACCGGGAATCCATTCAGTCTGGTCGTGCATGGAACATCTGGCTACGTGATGCGCTATCTGATCTTGTTGTTCAGGGATTAGAGGCGGTATCGAAGAGTCAGGAACATCGCAAATCCTTATACGGCTTTATTCCCCTCACAGACGAAGTTAAGTCTCTGAAAGAGTACTTCACGCCAGTTTGCAAGGAAGTAACAACTCGTCTTTCCACCATGGATATCGTTCTTGCAGATAACGGCAATTTGATTTCACCTTCTAAGTCACGACTGGCATCAAAGGAAGCTAGAAAGCTCTTTGGCGGTGATTCCAGATCGGTTGCCTTCAATGATTTCAATTTTGTTGATGTGGGGCTGGAGAAACATGCCAGGCGCTTAAAGTCGATTGGGGTCAAAAGCTTTAATACCAATGACCTTAAACAGTGCCTTTTAGATGAACAGTGGCTATCTACCAGAAATTGTGACTGGTTCTACGACCTCTATAATTTTCTGCGCGAATCAGTAAAGGGATTTGGAAAGGATTTAAAGAAACTATCAATTGCCCCGATTCAGGACGGCAAGCGAGTTTCAATCAGTCAGCATCAGGTCTATTTCCCGACAGGTCATGGGCTGGTCAAGAAGCTGGGTAAAAGGTTGTCCACTGCAAATTTTCCCGAAATTGCATTTATTGATGAGCAACTGTCCCATCGTCTGGTAGAAAACAAGGAGTTATTGGCGTGGGTCAGGGAAAATCTTGAGATAACTGATTTTTCATTCTCTGCGTATGTTGGGAATACGCTTGTGCCTTGGTTGTATGAGCATGTCGATCAGATGAATGAAAAGGATTTGCTGGCTTCAGTGCAGATCATTATTGAATATTGGCGAGAGATAATGGAAGAAGCCAGGAAGGTCATCGGTGAGAAGATGCCGGTATTGCTCGATAATGGATCGGTCGTTCGCCCAGATAAGCTGAAAGGCATGGAACTCCTTGTGCCCCGAACCCTCGACAAGGACAAGGGATGGCAATTAATTCTTAAAACAGAAGAAGACTACGGACATGAAGATGTCCTGTCAGACAAGTATCTCAAAATGATCGAGGAAAACCGGGAGCCGCTTGATGAATTCTTGTCTGTGATTAATGCGCAACGTTACCCCGACTTTAGGCAATACTCTGGTAGCAGGTATTCCTATAACGATAGTCCCTATAGTGAGTATGTGTCTGTGATATTTGATGCATTTAATGAGGACTATTCTGAAATTCCAAAATTAACAAGCTGGATGACTCCGTCATTCTTTCTTGATGTGGGGCAGCGAAAGAACAAGAAGAACCGTATTGCGTTTTTGTATTGGCTGGAGGGGATGCTGGAAAATCGATCAGAGCCCTTGAGGCATGGGAAAATTGACTGGTTCTACTACTCTGGAAAATCCCGCAAGGTAGATTCCGGCTTGTATTTCTATCTTACAAATATTCCATGGATTAGAACTAGCAAAGGCTTGAAAAGACCAGGCGAGGTTTTTGTAAGAACCAGACAAATCAATGAAATGTTCGGGAGCAGGCTCGCCTATCTCAAGGACGATATATCGCCTGAACTTTGTGAGCTTCTTGGGATAAAAACAGAAGTTACAACTGAAACTGTACTGGACTATTTGCGTGAGCTATCGAAGCAGCAAGAAGTCGATATCAAATTGATTAAGCAATTGTACAAGTACCTTGATGATTATGGAGATGAGTACGCTGAATATTTCCACAAGGAGGCATTGATATATATCCCTGGATCAGGGAAACGCTGGTATATCTCGAGCGAGGTTATCTGGGATGATGCGTCCCAGGTGCTGGGCGAACTGTATGGCTGGCTCTCCTCTGTTTACGAAGCAAGTGGCCTGAGACGGTTCTTTTTGGACAAAATCAGCATCAGTGAAACAGTACAGAATGAGGATTTGGCCAGAGCATGGTTACAGTTGCCAGAGCGAAATAATTTGAGGTCTGAAGAAATTGAGGCGTCATTAAGCAAGATTTACCCTCGTTTACTTGCAGAAGCTAAATCCTTGGATGACTATCCTGCATGGTGGAAAGTGTTTATAGATGAGGTCATGCTGTGGACGCAGGATGATGAGTTTGTCGGCAAAGACAAAGTTTATGTACCTGATGATTATTATCTCCGTAATCTGTTTAGTGAAAACCTTGCATTTGTCTGGAAACCAGAGAGCCTGACTCACAACAATCTGAGAGCCTTATACGACGAGCTTGGTGTTGCTCTGTTGTCTGAGGGTGTCGAAGCATCTTTAGAAAATCCTGGTAAAACTAAAGAACTTGAATCACCGGTTCTCTTAACGGAACATTCCAAACGGCTTCTTTGTTACATGATCTACAATGATTCCCAGGAAAAATATCAAGAACTCATAAATTCAGGTGTGCTGAAAGAATTACTAAAATCTGTAGAAGCTGAAACAGATATGCTTGCCATTCGATATGATGTTACTGATTCATTGATTCATAAAACGGTTAGTGATCATCATGCATTCTGGGAACCTTCCCGGCGTTTGCTTTATCTTCGTAGTGGTGCAGAACAAGAAGATCTGCTGGATGATACTGTTGAGGTTATAGCAAGGGCACTCTGGGGTGCGGCCTATAAAAAGTATGAAGATCATCTGAGAACCACTCTCGCAATTACAACAGAAGGCCGATTCAAAAAGTTAAGGGACAAGAAGGGATGGCATTTACCAACGGATGTTGGCAAGGAAGTCAGCAGGTTAATTAGTGGATCTGGCCAGCAAGAGATAAATGAGGATAGTGAGTCTCCGGGCGAGGCAGATCAGAGGCCGGATACCGCAATAGGTGAAGAAGGGAAATCAGCGGGTGGAAATAATGGCGGTGGCGGTTCGGCATCTGCAACAGGTCACTCTGGCCAGACGAATCGCGATGCTGGAGGGCAGAAGGAGGCCGGACATCGGCAAGGGCAGTCGGGGAGTCGAGCTAGTTCAGGAGGGGTGTCTAGTGCGCCTCGGCGAACTGAAGCGAATGCAACAGGTAACAATTCAGGTACACAAGAATCATGGAATAGATCTCGATCAAGAAATACCACAGATAGAATTAACCGGCAGAATCAGAGTCGAATTCCTGTTTATGTTTATTCTCGGCAGGGTGAGGATGAAGCATCTGATTCGTACTCCAAGGAAAGGCAGGCCGAGCGTGATGCTATTGGTGATGCAGCAGAAAAATATGTATGTATCCAGGAAGAGAAGAACGGTCGTAAGGCAATGCGAATGCCTCCAAAACATGAAGGTTATGACATTGAATCTACTGATCCAAAAACAGGCGATATCCGGTTTATTGAAGTTAAAGGCATTGATGGGTTGTGGGGTGATCGTGGTGTTGGGGTTAGTTCTCCACAATACAAAATGGCACGTGAAAAAAAAGGATCGTATTGGTTATATGTCGTTGAATGTGCACGAACCGAGAGACCTCAAGTACATCGTATTAACAATCCGGCGGGGGCTATAACGGAATATCGCTTTGACAGTAACTGGATAGCATTGGGAGTGATGGCACCAACTTCAAGTCTGTCCTCTTAAACACGCATCCCGTAGGGTGCGTATTACGCACCCTACTTCAAACATGTGTCTCTGGCGGGTTGGCTATCATCCACATCAGGATAATCCAGGTTGTAGTGTAACCCCCGACTCTCTTTTCGCGCCTGGGCGGAACGGATAATCAGTTCGGCAACCTGCACCAGGTTACGCAGTTCAATCAGGTCGTTGGTGACTCTGAAGTTGCTATAATATTCGGCAATCTCATGTTGCAGTAATTGTACCCGACGCAGGGCGCGTTCCAGGCGCTTGTTGCTGCGCACAATACCGACATAATCCCACATAAAATGGCGTAACTCTTCCCAGTTATGGCTGACGACAACTTCTTCATCGGAGTCAGTGACGCGCGATTCATCCCATTCCGGCAGGGGCGGTGGGAATTCGACCTGTTTGAGTTTTGAACGGATATCTTCGGCTGCCGAGTGGGCAAAGACCAGACATTCCAGCAGGGAGTTGCTTGCCATGCGGTTGGCACCATGCAGACCGGTATGCGCTGTTTCACCAATAGCATAGAGTCCGTTTAGGTCGGTATGACTGTGCTGATCAACCTTGACCCCGCCGCAGGTATAGTGTGCGGCGGGTACAATAGGAATGGGTTCCTTACTCATGTCATAGCCAAATTCAATACACTTGGCATAGATGTTGGGGAAATGTTCGATAATAAAATCACGCGGGCGATGACTGATATCGAGGAATAAGGATTCGGCACCCAGGCGTTTCATTTCATGGTCAATGGCGCGCGCGACAATATCCCTGGGGGCGAGTTCGGCGCGTGGATCAAACTGTTCCATGAAGGTGCTACCGTCGGGTAACAATAGTCGACCGCCTTCACCGCGCACGGCTTCACTGATTAAAAAAGACTTGGCCCTGGGATGGTACATACAGGTAGGATGGAACTGGATGAATTCGAGGTTACTTATTTGGCAACCTGCGCGCCATGCCATGGCAATCCCGTCACCGGAGGAAGTGTCCGGGTTGCTGGTGTAAAGATAGACCTTGCTCGCACCACCGGTGGCAAGAATAACGAATTTAGCCCTAAATACCTCAATCTGATCCAGGTTTTTATTGAGCACATAGGCCCCCTGACAGCGTTTATCTGAATCATCGCTGGTGATCAAGTCAATGGCAATATGGTGTTCGAACAGATGAATGTTTTCATGTTGTTGTACCTGATCGAGTAGTGAGGTTTCTATTGCTTTTCCGGTGGCATCGGTGGCGTGAATAACTCTGCGGTGACTATGCCCACCTTCACGGGTGAGGTGGTAATGACCGGAGTCACCCTCAACCGTAAAGGGGACGTGTTGGGATTCTAGCCATTTGATGACCTCGGGGCCCTTGCTAACAGTGAAACGAACGATTTCTTCATTGCAAAGTCCGGCACCAGCATTGAGGGTATCCTTGACGTGGGATTCGATCGAGTCATTGATGTCTTGTACGGCAGCAATGCCACCCTGGGCATAGAAGGTGCTACCAACGGATGCCGCGCCCTTGGACAGAATGGCTATGTTGGCATCGTCAGCCAGTTGCAGTGCCAGTCCCAGACCGGCTGCACCACTGCCTATAATAAGAACATCATGTTGAGCTTGTTGCATAGGTGTATCATTGCTAGTAATGTAATCAGGTTCCTTTACATAGTATCGCTTTTTTAACTTCAAAGGCGAACTATTTAACGGGATGACTGTCTTTTAATGCAAGATGTAAAGGAAAGAGGTGGATGGCTGTTAGCGGTTCTGATCAAATGCTGGTGGAACAGGTACAACAAGGTAATAAGCAGGCATTTGATATGCTGGTATTAAAATATCAGAATCGAATTGTGCAGCTTGTGATGCGTTATGTTCATAACCACAGTGATGCTCTGGATGTTACACAGGATGCCTTTATCAAGGCATATAAGGCCTTGCCGGGTTTTAGAGGCGATAGTGCGTTTTATACCTGGCTTTATCGAATTGCCATTAATACGGCAAAGAATCATCTGCTTGCGCGGAAAAGACGACCACCTGCTGGAGATATTGATGTGAATGATGCTGAGTTTTATGAAGGTGCCAGTGCACTTTATGATATTTCAACACCTGAAAATATCATGCTTGAAGATGAAGTTGCGGAGGTTATCGGTAAGGCGATTGAAGGCCTTTCCGAGGAATTGCGTACCGCCATTAGTCTGCGTGAGTTTGAAGGGCTGAGTTATGAAGAAATTGCCGAGACGATGGACTGTCCAGTGGGGACGGTGAGATCCCGGATTTTTCGAGCGCGTAATGAGATTGATAATAAATTACAGGCCCTGGCAGGGTGAGTGTAGTTATCTGGAGATGGTGTGATGTCTGATACGATCAAACAACAAATATCCTCAATGGTGGATGATGAACTTTCATCACAGGAACAGGAACTGCTAATGTCGCGTATGCAGAGAGATCCTGCCTTGCGTCAACAGTGGGCGCGTTATCACATGATTGGTGACGTGATGAGAAAACAACGGGTAATGCATGAGGATGATTCCATTGCGTCACAGGTCGCACAGGCGATATCAAGTGAGCCTTCTTATCAGGATAAGCATAAGTCTGCTTTCCTGCAATCGCTCTTAAAGCCTGTGTTGGGTCTGGCAGTGGCGGCATCAGTCGCAATGGTATCTATTGCGCTGGTACAGAACATGATGACACAGGAAAAGAGCTATAATGCCCCGGCTATGGCGCGTATGGATGCCTTGCCGGTACCATCTCCTGCCTATGTGCAAGTGAGTGACAGACAAAGTATGGATGTGATTCGTTTGCAGCAGAACACCCGGTTAAATCAGTATCTGGTGAATCATAGCGAATATGCCTCATCCAATCGTGTGCGAGGTATGTTGCCTTATGTTCGTGTGGTTTCCTCTGATGGCAAGCCTTAACTTTATATGTTGATTCGTTTAATTATTATTTCGTTGGCATTGGTCACGCAGATTTCATGGGCCGCTGATACGCCACAACAGTGGTTGGACAGGATGTCGGATGCAACGCGCAATATGAATTATATCGGAGAATTTATCTATCATGGTGATGGTGCGATTCAGGCCATGCGTATTATTCATCAGGCTAATGAGAAGGGTGAAAAGGAGCGCTTGATTTCCTTAACGGGCGAGGCGCGGGAGGTAATACGGCGTAACCATTCTGTTATCTGTGTGCTACCTAAAGAAAAGTCGGTGATGATTGATGAAAGTCAACCGCGTTCACCATTGCCCACTGTATTTGGACGTCAACTGGACGATCTAAAACCTTATTATCGCTTGCAAATATTAGCGGATAATCGAATGGCAGGTCAGATGAGTACAGTTCTTAGTATTCAGTCGAAAGATGATTATCGCTATGGTTACAAGTTATGGCTGGATAAGGATACGGGGTTATTATTACGTTCAGATATACTGGATGTGGGTGGCAATATCCTTGAGCAGATTATGTTTACTCGTATTGAGGTGCTGGATCATATCGATGATAGCTATTTTGAGGTTAATGAAGACCAGAATACCTTTGCCTTGCATGATGTAAAGCATCAACCGAAGTTTAGTGAGCTTATGCCAGATTCTGTCTGGCATTCAGTTAATTTACCCGCTGGTTTTATCAAGACACATCATTATCGCCATGTCATGCCCATGCGCAAGGACTGGGTTGAACACCTGGTCTTTAGTGATGGTCTTGCCAGTGTCTCTGTCTATATCGATCATCCGCAGGAGGGTCAGGATGAAGATGAGGTATTTACCGGCGGTATGAGTATGGGTGTGGTGAATATTTATGCTCTGTTAATATCCGGTTATCCGGTTACAGCGGTTGGTGAGGTTCCGTTACGGACGGTGGAAGAAATTGTTCGTTCTCTGGTCAGAAAGGGTGATTGATTGTGTTGGAACAAGAGGCACTGGTTATTTCAGCAACGGTAGATGTCGTTACCGTTGAGGTTCAAAGTCAATCTGCTTGTTCTTCATGTGAGGCAAAAAGTGGCTGTGGGACAGGTTCATTATCCCGTGTATTAGGACGTAAGCCGATACGGCTTGATGTCGATAATCATTTGCGGGTTATGGTGGGTGATAAGGTAATTATTGGGCTGGAAGAACAGACCTTATTATTAGGTTCATTGCTGATTTATTTATTACCACTGGTGTTGCTGTTTATTGTTGCATTAGCAGGACAGTATCTTGCGCAAGGTCTGGGTATTCAAGGTGAATGGTTGGTGGTGACGGGTGGGATTGCCGGGCTTGTTGCGGGTTTATCACTGGTTCGAAATTTTTCTGCGCGATCAGATGGTAACAGGATCAGTAAACCGGTGTTGTTGCGCAGGCAGAAAACTGTCATTCCCGCGCAGGCGGGAATCTATCTTAAATATAAAAACGATGGATCCCCGCCTGCGCGAGGATGACAAAATGGTGTGGCTAGGATGACAAGATAGTGCTGCGAGGATGGCAGTGGTAGGAATAACTAATTAATGGGATAGTAATGAGAGGTTTTTTTAAATGAATATGAGTTCACCCAAGGTATTTTTATCCTCTTTTTTTTTAGTCTGTCTGGTCTCTTTTTCGTCGCAGGCAGCGACACTCCCTGATTTTACCGATCTGGTAAAAAACAACCGCAATGCGGTAGTTAATATCAGTACGGTGCAAAATATAAAACCGAGTATGAATGGGCTGCCCCCTGGTCTAGGTCTCCCTGAGTTTCCTGAAGGCAGTCCATTTGGTGAACTATTTAAACGATTTCTTGAACCAGGCGGTGCAGCACCGAGACAACGTAAGGCGCGTTCACTGGGCTCTGGTTTTATCATCTCAGCCGATGGTTATATCCTGACCAATAATCATGTCATCAAGGATGCCAGTGAGGTGTTGGTACGTCTGTATGACCGTAGTGAACTGGAAGCAACGGTTATTGGTACGGATGCGCGTAGTGATCTGGCCTTATTAAAGATTGATGCCGATAATCTGCCGGTTGCAAGTATTGGTCATTCATCTGAGCTTGAAGTGGGTGAATGGGTGTTGGCGATTGGTTCCCCATTTGGTTTTGAGGCATCGGCAACGGCGGGTATTGTAAGTGCCAAACGTCGTGCCTTGCCGAATGAAAATTATATCCCCTTTATTCAAACTGATGTCGCGATTAATCCGGGTAATTCGGGTGGCCCGCTGTTTAATATGGCGGGTGAGGTTGTGGGTATTAATTCACAGATTTATAGTCGTACCGGGGGCTACATGGGGTTGTCTTTTTCGATCCCGATTGATGTGGCGATGGATGTGGCGAAGCAGTTGAAAAAAAGCGGGCATGTTAGTCGTGGTTGGCTGGGTGTGGCGATTCAGGATGTGACTAGAGATCTGGCTGAATCATTTGGTATGAAAAAACCGCAAGGAGCTTTGATAGCGGGTGTGGTTGATGGCGGTCCTGCAGCTGAGGCAGGGTTGCAAGTGGGTGATGTTATTCTACAATTTGCAGGTAATAACATTGATACCTCATCGGATTTGCCGCCAGTGGTGGGTTCGACCCAGGCGGGCAAGACGGTGCTGGTTAAATTATTGCGTGATGCCAAACAGCGTAGGTTAAAGGTCAAAATTGGTGATCTTCCTGCACAGATAGAAGGTGATGAATCATCGCTGCAACCCGATGCTGCCGATGGCTATCGCCTTGGTTTGAGTCTGGGAGATTTGACGCGTGAACAGAAAAAACAGCTCGGTAAGGCGCGTACGGGTGTTTATGTGCAAGGGCTAGAGCCGGGTGATGCAATGGATAGTGGTATTCGCCGGGGTGATGTCATTCTGCGGATGAGTAATCGCAAGATCAGGAATGTTAAGCATTTCAGGATGCTGGAGGCTGAGTTAAAAGCGGGTGATGTGGTGCCTGTTTTGGTTCAACGTGGCGATATGTCGACGTTTATTCCATTGCGCGTAACTGAGTAATGCCAGTTCTGACCCTGTATACCCGTCATGGGTGTCATTTATGTGAAGATATGGAACAGCAACTCATGAGGCTTAAGCAAGAGTTGGATTTGGTCTGGGTCTGTGTTGATATTGATGCCGATGAAAGTTTACGGCAACAATATAATGAATGGGTTCCTGTTCTGATGGGGCAATCAGGGGAGATATGTCATCATTTTCTTGATGAGGTGGCTCTGCGTGATTATTTGCATTTCCCAACGGGTTTCTGATGTATAATCGGCAGGGTTTGAAAGCAGTGTGCCCGGTGAGTTTGAGGCATGAATCGCTCCTGTTTATCAGAGACACGCCGTGAAACCATCCATGGTGGCTCGATGCCCGCGTCCATGCGGGCAACGGTCTCTGTTAAATAGGAGCAATCCCCGCCTCTTGAGGTTAATGAGGCTGGTGGTTTTTTATAATAAAATGCGCCTGTGAGTGACGGGTGTAATTGCAGGTATTAATGGCCGATCTTAAGCATATCCGGAATTTTTCAATTATTGCCCATATTGATCATGGCAAATCAACCATTGCTGACCGTTTTATTCAGACCTGTGGTGGTTTGACTGATCGTGAGATGGATTCTCAGGTGCTGGATTCGATGGATCTTGAACGCGAGCGTGGCATTACCATCAAGGCGCAGAGCGTCTCTCTTGATTACAAAGCGGATGATGGTCAAGTCTATCAGTTGAACTTTATTGATACCCCCGGGCATGTGGATTTCTCCTACGAAGTCTCAAGATCACTGGCAGCCTGTGAGGGTGCCTTGTTGGTGGTTGATGCCGCTCAGGGTGTAGAAGCACAGAGTGTGGCTAACTGTTATACCGCGATTGAGCAGGGTCTGGAGGTGTTGGCGGTTCTTAACAAGATTGATCTGCCATCGGCTGAACCGGAACGGGTTATTACCGAGATTGAAGAAATTATTGGTATTGAAGCCGAGCATGCCATCCGGGTCAGCGCCAAGACCGGGGTTGGCATACATGATCTGCTGGAAGATCTGGTGCACAAGATTCCTGCACCTGCAGGGGATAGAGATGCGCCATTGGAGGCGCTGATTATCGATTCCTGGTTTGACAGCTATGTGGGTGTTATCTCGTTGGTTCGAGTGATGCAAGGCACGCTGAAGCCACGTCAGAAGATACAAGTGATGTCGACCGGGCGTAACTTTCTGGTTGATAAGGTCGGTATTTTTACCCCTAAACGTGAGAACCAGGACACGCTTGCTGCGGGTGAAGTGGGTTATATTATTGCCGGGGTCAAGGATATTGATGGGGCACCAGTGGGTGATACCCTGACTCACGTAGATCGACCTGCCAGTAAAGCCTTACCTGGTTTCAAGAAGGTGCAACCGAGGGTGTTTGCCGGTTTGTTTCCGATTTCTTCGGATGATTATGAAGACCTGCGTGAGGCGCTGCGAAAATTGCGTCTGAACGATGCGGCCTTGCACTTTGAACCGGAGACCTCGCAGGCATTGGGCTTTGGTTTCCGTTGTGGTTTCCTGGGTATGTTGCATTTGGAGATTATTCAGGAACGTCTGGAACGTGAATATGACCTTGATCTGATCTCGACAGCACCAACAGTTATCTATGAAATTCTGGATAATAAAGATAATGCGGTTCAGATTGATAACCCGGCAGATCTACCCGAGGGTAATCAGGTTGAAGAAATTCGCGAACCCATTATTGTTGCGAATATACTGGTACCACAGGATTATCTGGGTGCAGTGATTACCCTCTGTATTGAAAAACGGGGTGTGCAAAAAAATATGCAATATATGGGTAATCAGGTTTCGGTGACCTATGAATTACCCATGAGTGAGGTGGTACTGGACTTCTTTGATCGTTTGAAGTCAGTGAGTCGCGGTTATGCCTCTTTTGATTATCATTTTGATCGTTTTCAGGCGGCACCATTGGTGAAACTGGATGTGTTGATCAATGGTGAACGAGTGGATGCCTTGTCTATGATTGTTCATAGTGATCAGGCACAATACCGTGGTCGTGATCTGGCTTCAAAGATGAAGGATTTAATTCCCAGACAAATGTTTGATGTTGCCATTCAGTCTGCGATTGGTACCCAGGTTATTGCCCGTACCACGGTTAAGGCGCTGCGTAAAAATGTAACCGCTAAGTGTTATGGTGGTGATGTATCACGCAAACGCAAGCTGTTGGAAAAACAGAAAGCGGGTAAGAAACGTATGAAACGCTTTGGCAAGGTCGAAATCCCTCAGGAGGCATTTTTGGCCGTACTCAAAGTTGGTAAAAATTAAGGAATCTTTTATGAGTTTAACCTTCCCTGCAATATTGGTATTAGCCACATTTTTAACTGGATTGATATGGCTGATTGATGTGCTTTTTTTTGCTAAAAAAAGAAATTTGAATGCGGTTGATGGTGATGCAACTGAACCGGTTGTTGTTGAGTATGCGAAATCTTTTTTCCCGGTTATTCTGATTGTATTGATATTACGATCCTTTATTGCTGAACCCTTTCGCATCCCGTCAGGGTCAATGATGCCGACTCTTCTGGTGGGTGATTTTATCCTGGTGAATAAATATGCCTATGGTGTGCGCCTGCCTGTTCTTCATACCAAGTTGCTTGAGGTTGATTCACCCAAACGAGGTGATGTGGTTGTGTTTCGTTATCCTAAGGACCCTTCTACAGATTACATCAAACGTGTCATTGGTGAACCGGGTGATCGGATAGGCTATTACGACAAGATAGTCTATGTGAATGGAAAACCCATGCCTCAGATGCCGATAGGACAATATATTGGTCAGGGTTCCAATGCCTCTATGTCCGGTGCTGAAATCAGGGTCGAAAATCTGACAGGCAATAATCATAGTATTCTGATCCGTAGACGAACACCTGGTGTTGAAGGTGAATTTGTGGTGCCTGAAGGTCAGTATTTTATGATGGGGGATAATCGAGATAATAGTAATGATAGCCGCTATTGGGGCACGGTTCCTGAGGGGAATCTGGTGGGTAAGGCCTTTTTAATATGGATGAATTGGGATTCAGCCGGTGATGGTGTTGGTTGGGATCGAATTGGCGAAAAAATAGAGTAGGGGATGGTAATGATGCATAGACAAAAAGGCGTTTCTACAGCGGGTTGGTTGTTATTGTTAGGTGTGCTGTCGACTTTTGTTCTCATGGGTATGCGACTGGTGCCTGCTTATATGGAGTTCATGTCAGTAGAACGAGCCTTTAATGCCATATCGGATCCTGGGAGCAAGATAAAGACCCCGTTGGCTGTACGCAAAGCATTAACTAAACGCTTTAATGTGGATAATGTTGATACCATTAATTCTGCTGATGTGAAGATTGATGCACGCGGTGAGAAGATGCGGATCTGGATTGATTATGAGGTCAGGGTCAAGATGATCAGCAATATTGATGCGGTTGTCAGTTTTAGTAAAGAAGTATTTATTAAACATCGATAATTATGTCCCTTGCTAAACTATGTAAATTATTAGCCTATCATTTCTCAGATGATGCGATTCTGCAACAGGCATTGACACATCGTAGTGCCAGTGCCAGTAATAATGAACGTCTTGAGTTTCTGGGTGATTCGATACTGGGTATGGTCATTGCGGATGCCTTGTACCAGAAGTTTCCTCAGGCTACTGAAGGTGAGATGAGTCGTTTGCGTGCGAGTCTGGTTAAAAAAGAAACCTTGAGTGAGATCGGTCTGGAACTGGATCTTGGACAGTATCTTGAATTGGGTTCCGGTGAGTTAAAAAGTGGTGGTTTTCGTCGCGCTTCTATCCTGGCAGATGCTGTTGAGGCCATTCTTGGTGCGATCTACCTGGATTCTGGTTTTTCCAGCGTACGCGATATTATCCTGTCCTTGTATAAAGGTCGTCTGGATAAGATGCAAAGCGCGGATGTGGGTAAGGATCCAAAGACTCAATTACAGGAATATCTTCAGGCAAGGGGACAACCTCTGCCGGAGTATAAGGTGATGAGTACCAAAGGACCGGCACATGCACAAATATTCACGGTGCATTGTGTTGTCGGTTCTATTGTTGGTGAGGTCTCCGGGCAGGGTGGGAGTCGACGTAAGGCCGAACAGGATGCAGCAGGCAAGATGTTTGCTGTACTGATGCAGGAATAAATAAACGTGTTAAAAGAGCAAGAAGATTATCGTTGTGGAATGATTGCATTAATTGGCAGACCGAATGTGGGTAAGTCAACATTGATGAACCGGATTCTGGGCCAAAAGCTGAGTATTACCTCTAGACGGCCACAGACGACTCGCCATCGTATCCTGGGTATCAAAACAGATGATGGTGCACAAATGATCTATGTGGATACGCCGGGTCTGCATCGACATGCTAAAAAGGCGATTAATCGTTTTCTCAATAAGGCGGCATCTGATGCCCTTTATGATGTCGATGTGGTGGTCATGCTGGTGGATGCAGGACGTTGGACCGATGAGGATCAACTGGTATTGGATAAGTTCGAGCATCTCAAGGTACCGGTTATTGTTGCGATCAATAAGATTGATCGTATGAAAGACAAGTCGGATCTCTTACCTTATCTGAAAAAACTTACTACGCGTTATGAATTTGCCCATATATTGCCTATCTCGGCTATTACCGGAGAGCATGTCGATGCACTGGAAGGCTTGCTAAGGGATATGATTCCGGTGGCACCACCACTCTTTGATGAGGATCAGATTACGGATCGCAGTGTACGTTTTCTGGCATCCGAATTTATTCGCGAAAAGTTATTCAGACGCTTGGGGCAGGAATTGCCCTACGGTCTGACGGTTGAAATTGAGAAGTTCGAGGAGCAGGAGAAAATCACTCGTATTCATGGTTTGATCTGGGTGGAACGTGATTCTCAAAAGGCGATTGTTATTGGTAAGTCGGGTTCAGTATTGAAGCAGGTTGGGCGTGACGCACGTAAGGATCTGGAACGACAACTGGAGAAAAAGGTCTTTCTGCAACTCTGGGTTAAGGTGAAAGAGGGTTGGGCGGATGATGAGCGGGCATTGCGTAGTTTGGGGTATGATTGGGATGCCTATGTTGATAAGTAAGTTATTTGAGTTCGAGACATGAATTGTTCCTCTCTAACAGAGACACACCGTGAAACCATCCATGGTGGCTCGACAGCCGCATCCCTGCGGTTGACGGTCTCTGTTAGAGAGGAACAATCCCTGTCTCTTGAGTTAACATTAACAGTTTGGCTGTGAGTAAACGTAATAAAATTGTCCTGCAACCGGCGTATATTCTGCATCACAGACCGTATCGTGATACCAGTTTGTTGCTGGAGGTGTTTAGTCATGAGTATGGGCGTGTGGGGTTGGTGGCAAGAGGCGCACGTTCATCCCGTTCGCGTAACAAGGCACTATTTCAACCGTTTCAACCACTGTTGATTTCATGGCTGGAGCGAGGGGATCTGGGTACACTAACGGATATTGAAGCGGCATCGACCGGTTTTATAATTAGTGGTAAACGTGTGCTCAGTGGTTTTTATATTAATGAACTTATTCTGAAGTTGTTGCATCGACATGATCCACATAGTGAATTGTTTGAACATTATGCAGCGACAATAGAGGATCTTTTTTCTGATGGCGATGAGCAATTAACGCTGAGGCTATTTGAAAAAAAACTGTTACAACAATTGGGTTATGCCTTGTTGCTTGATGTGGAAGAAAATACCGGCTTACAGGTTAAAGAAGAATCAGAATATGAATATATCCCCGAGACAGGTCCGAGGGTCTATCAAGCCGGTGTGCTATCCGGGGTAAAGGTATCCGGTGAGTGTTTGTTATCATTGCATAATGAGGTGTTTGAAACACCACGCAGTCAGCTTGAGGCGAAACGCTTGATGCGATTTGTGTTAGCGCATCATGTGGGTGTGTCGGCAATGAAGACTCGTGCAGTATGCAGGGATATGAATAATCATCTGAATGTAGATAGTGTGTGATTAGAGAGAGCGTAGAACAATGAATCAAAGCGTACCCATCTTGTTAGGTGTCAACATTGATCATGTGGCAACCTTGCGACAGGCACGGGGAACCCGTTATCCCGACCCGGTACAGGCTGCGATTGAGGTTGAGCAGGCGGGTGCCGATAGCGTGACCTTGCATTTGCGCGAGGACAGGCGACATATTCAGGAACGTGATGTTACGTTGATTAAACAGGTGTTGTTGACACGTATGAATCTGGAGATGGCGGTAACCGATGAGATGTTGTCGATTGCCGAGAACTTAAAACCTGAAGATTGCTGTCTGGTGCCAGAGCGTCGTGAAGAATTGACAACAGAGGGTGGTCTGGATGTTGCAGGTCAACGGGCGACGATTAAAACGGCTTGCCAGCGTCTGGCGGATGCCGGTATTCGTGTGTCTCCATTTATTGATGCCGACAGGAAACAGATTGATGCGGTGCTGGAATGTGGGGCACCCTGTATCGAGATTCATACCGGTCACTTTGCTGATGCCACTAGTTCAATGGAGCAGGAGCATTTACTGGGTGTGATTATTGAAAATATCAGCTATGCCCACAATGAAGGTATCCGGGTTCATGCCGGACATGGTTTGAATTATCAGAATGTTCAGGCGATTGCAGTTATTGATGAGGTGCGTGAGCTGAATATTGGGCATGCTATTATTGCGCGCGCCCTGTTTACGGGGCTGCAATCGGCCGTGAGTGAGATGAAGACCCTGATACAGACAGCGAGACAGGTGTAGCCTTGATTGGTATCGGTACCGATATTGTGAGTGTCGAGCGGATTCGTCAGATACACCAACGTTTTCAACAACGCTTCGCACAAAAGATACTGTCACAGCATGAGCTGTCTGAATATTATCAAATGCAACACCCGGTTCATTTCCTGGCTAAACGCTTTGCCGCTAAAGAGGCCACAGTTAAGGCTCTGGGTACTGGTTTTTCACAAGGAATACATTATGCGGATATCAGTATTATCCATGATGCTAAGGGTAAGCCGGAACTGCGATTAAGCGGAGTGGCCGAGGATATATCCAATCATCTGGAGGTGAATAAAATTCATTTGAGTATCAGCGATGAAAGAGAATACGCATTAGCTTTTGTTGTCTGTGAGTGATTACAGCTTCGTTACATCCGGAATGACGAGTTAACCAGGTTAGCAAGGGCATCAAAGGATCGTTTGATGGCTTGTTGGTCTGCTGAATGAATATCGTTTTCCAGTTGTTTTGCGACTACTCTTAATTGCTCTGCCTGGCAATAGGCTGCTGCACCATTGAGTGTGTGTGCTAGCGACTGCATCTCATCATAGTCTCTTGATTGATAGCTTTTCTCGATCAGGGGGAATAGCCTTTTAACCTCATCGAACAACATTTTTTTCAGATCCAGTGTTGTTGGTTTTTCTGCGTTATTTTTATCTATTATTTTAGTGACGGGTTGATTATCAGTATCAGTATCAGTATCAGTATTAATATTAATATTAATATGACTTAGGATCGTATCCACCATGTCTTCATTCGATACTGGCTTTATCAGGCAATCAATCATCCCGACGGAGAACCATTCTGCTCGTTTCTCAGGGATGGCATTGGCGGTCAGGGCGATAACAGGAGTCTTGCTGTTTATTGAGCTATGACTACGAATCACCTTAGTTGTATCCGGGCCGCTCATTCCGGGCATGTGAATATCCATCAGGATAAGATGATATTGGTTTTTGTTGCATTGCTGAATAGCCTCTTCACCACTGCTGGCAATATCTATATGGGCATCCATTTGTTTCAGTTGTATAGTGATTAGTTTGCGATTAATCTCATTGTCGTCAACCAGTAATATATTAATACCGTGGAGTATATGTTTTTGTTCTTCATGATCAATGTCTTTATGGCTATTCTGCGTTTTTATCTCGTTACTATTGATGCCTAGTAATTTATATAAGGCGGTAATCAGATTGTTTTTGCTGGCTGGTCGGGTGATTAATTGAGTGAAGGCTTTATTTCGTAATATAGACTGTTGCGGGTCTTCAATATGATTGCTGATAATGATAGCAGGTATAATTCTGCCACTGTTATAGCGGTAATATTTATCATGGGATTCCATGCGTTCATGATGATTAATATCGATTAACAGAATATCATATTGATTGTTTTCCAGTAGCCTGGCTAATTGTTCGGGACTATTGGCAATAGTGGTCTTGAGGCCAAACATATCAAGCAGATGTTGCGTGGCGAGCTGTGATATGTTCATCGATTCGTAGAGTAGGGCATTCATGCCGTCTAACGGATGTGTGGACGGTGTATGTCCAGCGGGGTTTTTCTGTAATTTTAGTGTAACCCAGAAACTTGCACCCTTGTCCTGGTCACTATTGATACCGATTTGACCACCCATTAATTGCATAAGTTTGCGTGAGATGGATAGACCTAATCCAGTACCACCGTATTTTCGGGTGATTGAGGTGTCTTCCTGGCTAAAGGCTTCAAATAAAAGATCCTTTTTTTCATTGTTCAGACCGATTCCGGTATCGGTGACGGTAATGCGTAATGAGATATATTTCTTGTCTTCATCCTCCAGCATGACGCGGATGATGACAGAACCTTGATCTGTGAATTTAATGGCATTTGAAACTAGATTAATAATCACCTGTTGTAGCTGCAAGGCATCACCGAACACCATGGTGTTGACATCGTTGTAGATGAGGAGGCTCAGTTCAAGATTCTTTTTATGCGCCTCGGGAGCCAGTAATTTAATCCCTTCTTCCAGACATTCCCTTAAATCAAAAGCTTGGATATCCACGGCTATTTTCCCGGATTCAATCCTTGAAAAATCCAGCAGGTTGTTAACGATACTTAACAGGTTGGTCGATGATTTCAGGATGGTTTCGACGTAATCTTTTTGTTCTTTGTTTAAAGGACTATGTAATAACAATTTTCCAAAACCAATGATGCCATTCATCGGGGTTCTTAGTTCATGACTAACATTAGCAACAAATTCGGATTTTGTTTTATTGGCCAGTCGTGCCTGTTTGCGGGTTAACGAGAGTTCAACATTTTGTATCTCTACCGCTTCTAGTGTCTCTCGTAGATCTGATGTTGCCTCAGAGACTTCGTCCATGAGTTGTCGTCGTGATGACTCCATGCTGTCGGCCATGGCATTGATGCCTTTTTCCAGTCTGCCAAGTTCTCCTTTGGAAATGGCATTAATTCGGGTTGATAGCTTACCCTTGCCGATTTTTTCAATGCCGTGTGTCATGTCCAGGATTGGCTGAATAATGTGGTGACCAAATCTGAGACCAATCAGTGTGCTGATCAGCAGTGCAATAATAATGATTATGATGCTGTTGATAATGATTTCCTGAACCTCTTGGCTGGCACGACTATGGTCCAGTTGCACATTGACGGTGCCGAGTATATTTCTAGCTGGCTCTGTCCGGGGCGTGGAGTCCTGGCCGAGATCATTTATAACAATCTCGCTTTGTAATATTGAGGCACTAAAGAGTAGTTTCTTGCGTAACTCAAGGTTGTTTTTGCTCTGAGGATTGATGGTTTTTGCCAGGATATTATTATCAATGTCCTTGATGATGATGGAGTAAACATCGGCTTCTTTTACTGCATTATTCGCCAATGATTGTAGTACCTTTAGATTGCCGGAAAATACGCCGTATTCACTGGCGGGTGCGAGTTGGTTGGCAATCGCCTGTCCATGAAAGTGTAATGATTGATTGAAATCCTCGATCTGTGCATAAACAAAGAATACAGAAAGCACCATCGAGGCTACGATGGTAGGGATAAGGGTGAGGATAAGTACCCGTTCACGTATGCCCTTAATCATGGTTGTGCTCGCATTCGTTTACGAATTTCGGCTAAGGAAGGGAGAACCAGATTCATGGATTTAATTACGCGTGTGTTGGTTTTGATGTCGTATCGTGATGGGTATTTCATTTGTGTACTGGAAAACTGTTTGTTATCTGCACGCAGGATAATTTCATCTGCGGCCTCCCGTCCAAATTGATCTGGGGTAGTGAATACAGCGGCAATGGCACCGGCACGGACATAATTACTGGAGAAACCGAATACCGGGGTATTTTTGTGATAGGCGTGTAACAATATGGAACGTATGCTACGCCTATTGATTACAGCAGGATCCGGCAGGGTCAGTAACACACTATTATATTTCGTCATAATGCGGTTTAAGGCATCCAGCACCGTATCATGTGTCGATAATGTATAGGAATGAAGTTTTATGGCATAGTTTTTTGCTTGTTCGACCATCTCTGGTTTGCGTTTTCTGGAATGTGATCCGAATACCGTATTGACATGTTGAATATCGGGCATGCTTGCCTTGATAAGCTGGTAGTAACGAGCAATGGGCTGGTCAATAACAATGGCTGATAATTGACCGGGAAAACGCGTGCTGAGGGACTTGTATTTTTCACTCGATACCATGATTGCCAGTAACGGGGACTGGTTGACTTTGTTAATAGCCCATTCGGATGCCTTTGAGCCAATGCTAACAACCAGGTCCTGATTTCGGGTTATTGTTTGTTTTTGATTGTGGGTGTAATCAATGGCTGTGATGAGACATCGTGTGTTCTGTTCTTGTTGCAGTCCATTGTTTAAGGCCTGCTGTACGCTTTGATGGGTCTCGTTTTGCGGGTTGAAGATGATGGTAATAGCACAGGTTTTTATTGCCTCGCTACCCTGAGCCATGGTTGCCAATAACAGCCCGATTGAGAGGAGTAATAGCCGACTAATAGACGTTAACATGAGCATCCTGCAAGACAAATAATTCCATGTGTTAAAAACATATTAATTAATGCTTCATACTATCGGTTAGTTCAAGTGTAACTTAAGGTTTAATAAAACCTTGGTATCCATGATGAAACCATCTGCAAATCCTACATATTCTCCCAGGATGTTTTGAGCGGTAATGGCGACACTGGTATCGTTACCTGCCAGCTTAAATTTTTTGGATATCCTTAGATCCAGTCGATCTTGTCCCGGGATATCATCGCCATTACCCTGCCAGCGCATATTACTAACACGATAATAGATGGCACTGACATCCCATTGATTGGCTAGTCGATGACTGACAAACAGGCTGGTGGTCTGGGTGGGGACATTTCTGTAATCACCGGTTTCATAGGCATAGGTTGCTGGGTCATTAATATCGGTAAAGCGATCAATTGAGGCACCACGGGCATTGAGGTAGGCATGGTTGAGATTGATTAAGCTATATCGGCTTGGTTTATAATTCAGGCTGAATTCGATTCCTTTGATAATTATACCGGGACTATTCATGATATAGGATTCCCAGGTTGCAGCGGGGCCTTTGTCCTTGACCCCCTGTTTGATGTAATCAGTAATCTTGTCACGGAATATCCTGACATCCAGTTCGGTATGAATGGACGGTTGATTCCATAGGTAACCCAGTTCAATAGACGATACCTTTTCTGTACGAATATTACCTGTGCTTTTTTGGAACTGGGTAATGATGATGCCGTTATAAGTCTGTGGTTGTACTGCAGCATAGGCCTCGTAGATATTCGGCAGGCGAACCGCCCTGGATGCACCGAGCCGGATATTATGGTTAGGGGTAACAGCATAGTTGATGGCGAGCCTGGGTGCCGTCTCGGTACCACTAAGGCTGCTATGTTCCAGCATGATACCAGCATTGATCAGGATCTTGTCACTGGCATGCCATTCCTGATTAGTATATATGCGATACAGATATGTTCTGATGTCACTTGTACGATCAAACCATGTGGGGCTGCTGACACGATCTAATCGTGCGCTTGTTCCCCATATCAGGCGGTAGTCTTCATTGATTCGTTTACTATGTTGGAGTTCAACTTCGTAACGTTGTTCCTTTTTGCCATAATCAAGCATGGCATCACTACCAAAGGCTGCGATATAGCCTGGGTTTCCCGAGTTGGCAAAGACATCATAGGCGATTTCCTTACGGTTATTATAGGAGTGAAAAAATTGAACGCTAATCTCTTCTTCATCCCCTCGAGTGTGTGTCCAGCGTATATGTTCATGTTGAAATATTGTATTGCTGTCATGGGGTAGAGCAATCATGTCATTTGGAATATAGTTCGCATCACCATTAGCGCCTTGTGCGCGATAACCCTCTACATAGCTAATACCAAAATCAATCTTGTTGTTTATATTAATCTCATAATCACCACGAGTATTGATTAGTGTTGTGCGTTTCTGGTCATTTGCGATAAAGGTTTCGTAGCCAGATGCAGGGTTGTTGCGGTTTTTTAGAAAGCGAGTGTTATCAAAACCAGTATCCATGGATCTTCTGGCGGTAATACGGAGATTAAGTTTTTCTGATTGATAATGATTGCGTATGGTACCCTCGCGTATGCCTTTATTACCATAAGTGGCGATGTAGTCGGTTCCGCTATATTCATTTGGATCCTTGGTAATGATGTTGATAGTGCCAATAAAGGCATTGGCACCGAAGGTGGCACCATTGGGTCCGCGTACTATTTCAATGCGTTCGATATCATCAATGGTGATCGGCAGGTTGAACCAGTCCACAGTACCATCGGCTGCACTATAAGCTGAACGACCATCAATCAGCACCTGGGTGCGACTGGAACGCTCACCACTAAAACCATGATAGGTGACGGTCATGGTATATCCAGTATTGGCTCCACTGGCATAGGCAACCTGAAAGCCGGGTACCAGACGAAATAACTCTGCAATCTCGATAGCACCACTGGATTCAATCATACGACGATCAATAATGGTCATGGCTGCGGGTGCCTCGCTTTTGGGTTGTGCCAGGCGGGTAGCCGAAAGCACGATGGGCATTTCATCCATCAGGTAATCTTCGAAGTCATCAACATGCTCGTTGCTGAAGGCGTTTTGTGACAGCAACAGGGTGATAGCAGATAGTAGGTGTTTGTTATACATAGGTTCTTTCATTATCTATTTTCTACAATATCAAGTAGATATGATTCTATCTTATCGGAAGGGTAAATGTGTCATTTTTCCATGAAATTAACAGGTTAATGCAGTAAACTGCACCCTATGAAAATACATCATCTGGATCATTTTGTCGGTAATACCCCATTGGTTGCCTTACAACGTCTGGTTACTGACGATATGGGAACGGTGTTGGTTAAGCTTGAAGGTAATAATCCAGCCGGTTCGGTCAAGGATCGACCGGCATTGAGCATGATTCATCATGCTGAATTACGCGGTGATATTCATCCGGGTGATACCCTGATCGAGGCAACCAGTGGTAACACCGGGATTGCACTGGCGATGGCGGCGGCGATTCGTGGCTACAAGTTGATTCTGATTATGCCGGAACACATGAGCGTGGAACGACGTGCGGTAATGCGTGCCTTTGGTGCCGAGATTGTGCTAGTGAGTCAACAGGCGAGCATGGAGGGTGCGCGTGATCTGGCGGATCAATATGCGCGTGAGGGCAAGGGTTTGGTACTGGATCAATTTTCCAACCCGGATAATCCGCTGGCGCATTATGAAAGTACCGGGCCTGAGATCTGGCGTGATACCGAGGGTGAGATTACGCATTTTGTTAGTGCAATGGGAACCACCGGCACCATCATGGGGGTCTCACGTTACCTGAAAGAACAAAATAATAAAATACAGGTCATCGGTGTACAACCGGAAGAGGGTGCTGCAATCCCCGGTATTCGTCGTTGGCCTAAGGAATATCTACCGAGCATCTATCAGGATGAACGGGTGGATGAGCAGATTGATGTGGGGCAGCAGGAGGCTGAGGATACCACGCGGGCACTGGCACAGAAGGAAGGTATTTTTGCTGGTATCTCGTCGGGTGGCGCGGTGGTAGCAGCTCTGCGTGTGGCGAGGCGAGAACCGGATGCGGTTATCGTGGTGATTATCTGTGATCGTGGTGATCGTTATCTATCAACAGGTGTGTTTCCAGAATGAATACTTTAGTGTTTGATATTGAGACGGTGCCGGATGTGGCATCGGGTTGTCGTTTGCATGAACTTGAGGGGTTGGCGGATAAGGATGTCGCTGAAATTATGTTTCATAAGCGACGTGAAGAGACCGGGGGCAGTGATTTTCTGCGCCATCACTTGCAACGTATTGTGGCTATCTCGGCGGTGTTGCGTTCGGATGATGGTGTTAAGGTCTGGTCATTGGGTGATGCGGATTCCTCGGAAAAGGAATTGCTGGAACGCTTTTTTAAAGGGCTGGATCGTTATGTACCGACCCTGGTGTCATGGAATGGCAGTGGTTTTGATTTGCCGGTGATTCATTATCGTGCCTTGTTACACGGGGTATCTTGTCCTCGTTACTGGGATCAGGGTGAGAATGATCGGGATTTTAAGTGGAATAATTATCTTAGTCGTTACCATGCTCGTCATACCGATTTGATGGAGGTGCTGGCAGGCTATCAGCCGCGTGCCAATGTGCGCCTGGATGAGATTGCTAGCATGTTGGGATTCCCTGGCAAGATGGGGATGAGTGGGGCTAAGGTGTGGGATTATTATCAGGATGGGATGATTGATGAAATTCGTGATTATTGTGAAACCGATGTATTGAATACCTATCTGGTTTATCTGCGTTTTGAGATGATACGCGGTAATCTGGATCAGGATGGTTATGATCGAGAATGTGATTTGTTGAAAGAATTATTACATGCTAGTGATGCGCCTCATTTTACTGAGTTTCTTGAGGCCTGGGGTGCTTCGTAATGAAGTCGGGGTATGGGTTAAAGATCTTTAGTAAAGACACGCCGTGAATACATCCATGTAGGCTCGATGCCCGCGTCCATGCGGGCAACGGTCTTTACTAAAGATCTTTAACCCATACCCCTTGTTCTAGTTATACCTAATAATAGAGTGATAAAAAGTATGTCCAGACGATCCAGAAAAGCACGCCTTCCGGTTGACCCGGTTAGAACCACTATTGAATCCCTGTCCCATGATGGCAAGGGTGTGACGCATATCGAGGGTAAGACGATCTTCATTGATGGTGCCTTACCGGGTGAAGAAATTGAATTTCTCTATACTTCAAAACGAAAGAGTTTTGATGAGGGGCGTGTGTGTGAGGTGATTACTGCCTCGGAAGATCGTGTTGAACCGCGTTGTCGGCATGCGGCGATCTGTGGGGGATGTAGTCTACAACACATGAGTGCTGAGGCGCAGATCAAGGCGAAGCATGAGATATTGATGGATAATCTCCAACGTATTGGTCAGGTGATACCGGAGACGCAATTAGAACCGTTGACCGGGCCGGTGTGGGGTTATCGTCATAAGGCGCGGATGGGTGCGCGTTATGTCATCAAGAAGGAAAAGATGCTGGTGGGGTTTCGTGAGAAACGCAGTGGTTTTCTAGCGGAACTGGATCAATGTGAGGTGTTGCATCCGGCGGTGGGTATGAAGCTGCGGGCATTGGCGGATCTGATCTCGGACTTATCTATTCCAATGCGTATGCCGCAGATCGAGGTGGCGATTGGTGATGATGCGGTGGCATTGATCTTCCGGCACCTGGAGGCACTGACTGAACAGGATCATGCCTCACTGATGGCCTTTGGACAACAGCATGATATGCAAATTTATCTGCAACCGGAGGGGCCGGATAGTATTCATCTGCTCTATCCTGATCAGGCGGGTTTGAGTTACGCCATTGCTGATGAAGATATCTTGATTCAGTTTCAACCGACGGACTTTACCCAGATTAATCCCGCCATTAATCGGGATATGATTGCGCAAGTGATTAAGATGCTGGACCTGAATAAGGATGATCGGGTACTGGATCTGTTTTGTGGCCTGGGTAATTTTACCCTGCCGATGGCGCGACATGCGGGGCATGTGGTTGGGGTAGAGGGTAGTCTTGATCTGGTGAAAAGGGCGCGCGAGAATGCCATTTCTAATGGTATTGAAAATGCTGAATTTCACCTGGCAGATCTGATGGCGGATGTTAATGCTGAGTCCTGGTTGAGTGGCCCATACAATAAGGTATTGCTTGATCCTCCGCGTAGTGGTGCGAAAGAGGTAATTCCGCAACTGGTTAAACTGGGTGTTAAACGGATTGTCTATGTCTCTTGTCATCCGGGATCTCTGGCGCGGGATGCGGGTATGCTGGTGAATGATTATGGCTATCGTCTGGTATCTGCCGGGGTTATGGATATGTTTCCGCATACGGCGCATGTGGAGTCGATTGCCTTGTTTGAGCTTTAACGGTAAGGTTTTTGTGGCTGTAATTCAGGATGTGAATTGTAAAAATATGCCTGGTTAGTTCGAGGCAGGGATTGCTCCTCTTGATCAGAGACGCGCCGTGAAACCATCCATGGTGGCTCCGTGCCCGCGTCCTTGCGGGCAAGGGTCTCTGGTCAAGAGGAGCAATCCCTGCCTCTTGAGTGGGCGGTATTGGAAAAAAATCATGTACAATCGTGACTTGTTCCTTAGAATAGGGTGGGTATGAGCGTTTATTCCATTGATAAATTGATGAGTGAGGCTAGAAATCTGGCGGCATCCTATCGCAAGATGATGGGTAAGCCCTTGCCGGGGATCAGTGGTGAGATTGCGGAACATGATGCGGCGCGTCTGCTTAATCTTGAACTTTGTAATCCTAAGCCGGGTGGCTATGATGCGATTGGTCGGGGTAAGCGAGAGGGTAAGCATATACAGATTAAGGGTCGCGCCATCTTCGATGAAAAGAAGGGAGGGCAACGCATTGGTCAGATCAAGGTGGAACAAAAATGGGATAGTATTGTGCTGGTGTTGATGGATGATGACTTTGAGACCTTTGAAATCTATGAGGCTCAACGCAACGATATTATCTTTACCCTGAATGAGGATGAGGGCAGTAGTCGCAAGCGCCGTGGAGCGATGTCGGTTGCTCGTTTTAAAAAGATCTCCCGGCTGGTCTGGATCAGGGGTGAGGGTGAGGTCGAGGATGATGAGGTCTGGAGTAACCAGGCGGATTAAATGGCAACATCATACGAAATGTTGGGTGCGGATGGCATTCTGGCGAATACCCTGGATGGCTTCTTGCCGCGTTGTGCTCAACAGCAGATGGCGGAGTGTGTTGAACAGGTTCTGGATCAACGATCCATCAGTGTTATTGAGGCGGGTACCGGTACTGGTAAGACCTATGCCTATCTGTTGCCTGCCCTGTTATCCGGGCGCAAGGTTATTATCTCTACCGGTACGCGTCATCTACAGGATCAGCTCTATCATCGTGATCTGCCGCTTATAAAAAAAGCACTAAAGTCGGGTATCAAAACGGCCTTGTTGAAAGGACGTTCCAATTATCTTTGTTCCTACCGTCTGCAACAGCAGATTGATGAGATAGGGCATACTAATACAGCGGCATTGGTTGAGATCAAAAAGATACAACAATGGGCCGCTGTGACTCGTTTTGGTGATATTGCTGAGCTGGTCGATGTCCCTGAGGATGCGATGGTCTGGCGGCAGGTGACATCAACCCTGGATAATTGCCTGGGTATGGAGTGTCCGGTGTTTTCCGATTGCTATGTTGCCAATGCGCGCAAGGAAGCGATGGATGCAGATCTGCTGGTGATTAATCATCATTTATTATTAGCCGATATGGCGTTAAAGGACGAGGGCTTTGGTGAGTTATTGCCGGGTGTGGATGCCCTGATTCTGGATGAGGCACATCAGTTGCCGGAGTTGGCGACGCGGTTTTTTGGTGAGCAGATCAGTAGTCGTCAGTTACAAACCCTGGCACGCGATGTCACCCTGGAATGTCTGCAATATGCGGCAGATATGCGTGAGTTACTGGATGCTGCGCATCATCTGGAGACCGATGTGGCTGATTTTCGGCTTGCTATGGGTCGAGGAAATAATAAGGGTTTCTGGAAAGATATTAGTGGCTCTGCTTATCTGCGTGATAGTCTGACGCGCCTGCATGGAGGGCTACAGGGTCTGTATGATTATCTACAGATTGCCAGCACGCGAAGCCGGGGGTTGGATAATTGTTATCAACGCAGTGAGGTTCTATTAGTTGGTCTGGCACGGTTGACCGATGTGACTCCCGAGGGTTATATCCATTGGTATGAGACCAGTGGTCGCTATTTCCGTTTGATCTTTACGCCGCTGGATTCAGGGCCGGTGTTCAAAAGGCACATGGCGGCCGTGGATAGTGCCTGGATATTTACCTCGGCAACCCTGGCGGTAGGCAATAGTTTCACTCACTTCTCTCAGGCGATGGGGCTGGATGACGTGCATACCCTGAAACTGGATAGTCCCTTTTCGTATGAGGAAAATGCACGTTTGTATCTACCCGAGGGGCTGCCTGAGCCTAATACACCGGGTTATAATACAGCGGTGATTCAGCTGATTCGGGATTTGTTGCCATTGAGTCAGGGGCGCACTTTTGTCTTGTTTACCAGTCACCGCGCCTTACGTGAGGCGGCAGAGGCGTTACAGAATGATGATCTGAATTACCCCTTGTTGGTACAGGGTGAATTTTCCCGTGGTGAGATGCTGGAACGTTTTCGTCAGGCCGGTAATGCCGTGTTGTTGGGTACCAGTAGCTTTTGGGAAGGTGTCGATGTACGAGGTGAGGCACTGTCTTGTGTGATTATCGACAAGCTACCTTTTGCCTCGCCAGGTGATCCAGTGTTGCAGGCACGTATCGAACATATTCGAGCCAGTGGTGTGAATCCTTTTATGCAATACCAGTTGCCCAATGCGGTGATTACCTTGAAGCAGGGTGTTGGACGATTGATTCGTGATGTAAGTGATCGAGGCCTGTTGGTATTGTGTGATCCTCGACTGCGTTCAAAATTTTATGGCAAGACCTTCCTGAACAGTATTCCAAAGATGCCACGTTGTAATAATCTGCAAGAGGTGGCTGCCTTTTTTGATAAAACCGGGGTCAGACCCCAAATAAAAGCAGGGGCAGACCCCGGAATTGAACGGGAGTGTATTCAATGAATCTACTGGCACTGGATACCTCGGCAGATGCCTGCTCGGTAGCACTGAGTATCAATGGTGAAATCAAAGAGCTGTTTCGCATTGCGCCGCGTGAACATACCCATCTTGTGTTACCCATGATTGATGAATTGTTGAGCGATGCCGGGATTAATAAATCCGCACTGGATGCCCTTGCCTTTGCTCAGGGGCCGGGTGGCTTTACCGGGCTGCGTATTGCTGCCGGGGTGGCACAGGGGGTTGCATTGGGACTGGACTTACCCTTGATCCGGGTCTCGTCACTGGCAGCATTAGCACAGGGTATTGTTCGACAATATAAGGCTGGACAGGTATTGGCGGCATTTGATGCGCGTATGAATGAGGTCTACTGGGGCTGTTATGTTGCTAATGATGCGGGATTGGTTGAGCGACAGAGTGAGGAGCAGGTCTGTCGTCCTGAACAAGTTTTTGTACCGGGTAATTCGGGATCTGTATGGTGTGGGGCAGGCAGTGGCTGGTTGGAATATACCGACCCACTGCAACAGCGTCTGGGTTTTGAGGTGTCTGAGTGTTATGCCGATGCCCACCCTCATGCCTGCGATGTGGCTACGCTGGCATTGGATAAGGCAGCAAGACAGGAGATAGATGCGGCTGACCAGGCAATTCCGGTCTATCTGCGGAATCAGGTGGTTCATAGTCGTTGATAAAGGTTGTTATTACTTGACAGATGTCGAACCTCTTTTAGAGGGCTTTCTTCCCATTCCAATAAGACCGATTAAACCAGAGCTTAATAACCAGATAGCAGCTGGCACTGGAACGGCCGATAATCCATTATCAATGGATACAGAGATAAATTCAGCGTTATCATAGGCATTAGAGTCCCAGTAATAAAGAGACAATACTCCGGAATCAGGTGCAGCCACATTAAAGCTAGTGCCCAACACGAAGAATATATTATTTATTTCGCCCACAAGAGAACCATAAGGGGCCGATAAACCACTTTGAGTCATATTACCAAAAAGCATCCCGATTTGTGTGCCTGCTGTTTCACCTGAATCATCGCTGCCTGTCGCATACACATTAGTGATAAGACCATCGGCATTTGACCAGCGGGGTAATGGCCCGGCATTCCACAAATCATTCGGGTCAACTGATCCGTTAATGAGGTCGCCAGAATTAAAACTTAAACCGGTATTCACCCCATTATTACTCGATGAACTATTTGCTTTTGCATAAACATCAAATGTTACCAATGAGGCATTGATAACCGTTGAAAATAAGAGGCTGCTGAGTACTGCTAGTGCTTTTATAGAACGATTAATAGACATACGTCATTTCCCTTAGTGTCACATTTTTTGCTGTTATCAAATATATGTAGCAATTTATATGCCACTTACAGCAGTCCCTAATATAGGGCTCTATTTGATATGTTTCTCACTTAAAGTGTAAAAAAAAACAGAAAAGCATCGTGTTTTTTTACACATCAGCGATGCGCGCTCTACCCAGTTCGCGATCCTCGTGCCACCAAGTCCGTCATCCTCGCGCATGCGGGGATCTTTGAATTGGGTTCCCACCGATAATCTTGCCTTTTCACTGGCTCCTGCCGCTGTGCCTGTACCTGCTGCAGTGTGGTTATTCGGTTCCTGTCTGATCGGTTTGTTTGGTATAATCAGACGCAAGAATTTTAATTGGAAGGAATAATTTTTTTGTGAATAACCCATTTCAGGAACAATTGCTCAAGGCGGGTCTGGCGAGTAAAAAACAGGTTCAAAAGGCAAAGCAGGCGCGTAGCAAAAAGAACAAGCAACGTAATCAGAAACAAACAGGGGCTAATGAGGCTCAGATCCAGGCGCGGCAGGCGGCAGTGGAAAAGGCCAATCGTGATCGTGAACTTAATCAAAAGAAAGAGCAGGAAACGCGTAATAAATCCATTGCCGCAGAGATCAATCAACTGATTAAGAATAACGCGCTTGATCGGAAGAAAGGCTGTGAAGTTGTCTATAATTTTACTCATGCTGGAACGGTGAAGAGGCTCTATATCAATGAAGATATGAGGCAGCAATTGATACAAGGTAAACTGGGTATTGCACAGATCGAGCAGCGTTACGAGCTTGTACCTCTGTTGGTTGCGGAAAAGATCCAACAACGTGATGAGATGCGTGTTGTGTTATTCAATGAGGATTCTGTAGTAGCCGATGATAAGGATGACCTGTATGCTGATTATCAAATTCCTGATGATTTAATGTGGTGAGTTCGAGCCATGATTCATGGCTCTTGAGTTGACGAGGTAGAGTGCATTATGATTATTGGTATACCACTGGAAATTAAGCCTGAGGAGGGCAGGGTCGCGTTGATCCCGGATGCTTGTGCTGAATTACAGCGGCAGGGGCATCAACTTGTCGTGCAAGCTGGCGCGGGGGTGCTTTCTGGTTACCCTGATCAGGCGTATCAGCAACGGGGTGTTGAAATAGCAGTCGATGCAGCGACGCTCTATCAGCGTGCGGAACTGGTTATTAAAGTCAAGGAACCGATTGCGGGTGATCTGCAATACCTTCAAGCGCACCATCGTTTATTTTGTTTTCTGCATCTGGCGGCGAATGAAGCGTTGTTGCGGCAATTACAGTCGATTGGTCTGATGGCATTTGCCTTTGAGACATTGACGGATAATGGTGACTTACCTCTGTTAGCACCCATGAGTAATATTGCCGGGCGTATTGCGGTGCAGGCGGGTGCGCATTATCTCCATCGTTCTCAAGGTGGCAAGGGGATTTTACTGGGCGGTTTGCCTGGGGTTGGTCGTGGGCGTGTGGTGGTGCTGGGTGCCGGTAATGCTGGAGGTAATGCGGTACGCATGGCGGCAAGTATGGGGGCTGAGGTGGTGGTGTTTGATAAACGTGCTGATCGCCTACAGGCAATGCGTGATCTGGCGGCTAATGTAACGGCTTTGTATCCTTATGCGGATCAGCTTGCTGAACAGGTGGTTGTGGCGGATCTTCTGATTGGTGCCGTCTTGTTGGCAGGTGCCAGGACACCGCATCTGGTCTCTTCTGAACAGGTGGCCGCGATGCAGGAGGGAAGTGTTATTGTCGATATTTCGGTGGATCAGGGTGGCTGCATTGAGACCATCCATGCGACCGATTATCGTAGCCCGACCTATGTTGAATCCGGTGTAATTCACTTCGGGGTAACGAATATGCCGGGGGCGGTGCCTCGTACGGCATCTCAGGCTCTATCGGCAGTTATTATGCCTTATGTGAAGAATATTAGTCAGGAGGACTGGCAGGCGGATTCAATTGTGGGTTCGGCACTTAATGTCTGTGCGGGTGATGTTGTTTATCCGGGGTTGGAGGATTAGAGCCTGTGGTACGTGCTTAAGGGGACACAGCAGATAAAGCCTTGCTATGTCCCCGATTCGGTATGATGCGGGTGGGTGCGAAGTGTAAACTGGGGACAGACCACGGTTTTTAAAGCACTCTACCGGCATCACTCCGAGCTTATCGGTAGGGTGCGTATCACGCACCAAAGCTCCTATTGGTGCGCAGTGCGCACCCTACCGATTGGCTTGATATTGTTCTACAACCAGAACAACAACAATAAAACCAATAACAACTATGCTTGGGCTATGCGCTTGGGCGATGTCAGTGCGGTACCGGTACGCGCTTAAGGGGACACAGCAGATAAAGCCTTGCTATGTCCCCAGTTCGGTATGATGCGGGTGGGTGTGTGATTTTAGGCCGGCACAGGCCGGGGACATAGCAGGCTTTATCTGCTGTGTCCCCTCGAAGAGTTCCACGAACCCTAATTAATGCTCCGTGCAGGGTCGCCGTGAACCCATCCCTGTGGCCAACACCCTGCTGTCTGTCTGTAACCACTCAGCCTCGGATGTAAAGCAAGACCACTAACGTTTATGTCATCCTCGCGAATGATATTGTTATTATGAATGACATAATCGGGTTTGCTTCTCGTGATTCTTATGTGTAAACTTAGCTTGTTGTTGTAACTCATTAGAAGCAAAGGAATCTCTTGTCTCAAGCGCGTCGTAAAAACCCATCGGTTATGCCCCTGACCCATCATGTGAGTCGTGGTGTGCGTGAAGGCTCTTTGTTGATTCTGAGCACTATTGCTCTTTATCTATTGATCTCCTTGTTAAGTTATAACGCACAAGATCCGGGCTGGTCACAGAGTGGCACCAGTGAGCGGGTGTTTAATCTGGGCGGGGCGGCTGGGGCCTGGTTTGCTGATGTGTTTCTCTATCTATTCGGTTACCTGGCTTATCTGTTTCCGGCGATGGTGGCCTATAGTGGCTGGATCCTGTTTCGTGGCAGGGATAACACGGGTGATATTGATATCCATACCTTATCTATTCGCTGGTTTGGTTTCTTTCTTACTGTAATAGCTGGTTGTGGTTTGTTTGGCCTGATATTTAATGTCTCTGTTGAACAACTCCCGCTTAATGCCGGTGGCGTGCTGGGTGATCTGGTCAGTGGCGCACTGGAAAGTCGTTTCAGTTTTATTGGTGCGGCCCTCTTCCTGCTGGCTTTGTCCCTGACTGGTGTGACCCTGTTTACGGGGCTGTCCTGGTTGCTGGTGATGGATCTGATTGGTAAGGCGGTATTAAACTCAAGTTATCAGTCGCGCCTATATGCACTACAGGCTTATGCCTGGTGGAAGGGTTATCAATCGCGTAAGCGGCGTGAGGTCGTGGTTAATGCGGAAAAGAAGCGGGTCTCTAAACGTAAACCGATCAAGATTGAACCACTGGTCAAGAAGGTGGCGGTGAGTGCGCGTATTGATAAAGAACGACAGGTGCCTTTATTCGATGCCCCGGCGAACAGTGAATTGCCACCCTTGATGTTGTTGGATGATGCCCCGCCTGCCGAGACGGGTTACAGTGCGGCGGCACTGGAGGCGATGTCACGTCTGCTGGAGATTAAACTACAGGACTTTGGCGTTGAGGCGGAGGTGGTCGAGGTACAACCGGGGCCGATTATTACCCGCTTTGAGTTACAACCAGGGCAGGGGGTCAAGGCGAGCCGGATTAGTAATCTGGCCAAGGATCTGGCGCGTTCATTGTCAGTTAGTAGTGTGCGCGTGGTGGAGGTGATTCCGGGCAAGTCGGTTATTGGTATTGAGATCCCGAATGAACAACGGGAATTGATTGCCTTGAGTGAGATCCTCAAGTCACAGGCCTATGATGCCTCGCCATCACCGTTGACCTTGACCCTGGGTAAAGATATTGGCGGTCAACCGGTGGTTGCTGATCTGGCAAAGATGCCACATCTGCTGGTTGCGGGCACCACGGGTTCAGGTAAATCGGTGGCGGTTAATGCCATGATTCTGAGTCTGTTATACAAGACTTTGCCCAAGGATGTACGGATGATCCTGATTGATCCCAAGATGCTGGAACTATCGGTTTATGAGGGGATTCCACATCTATTGACACCGGTTGTGACCGATATGAATGAGGCGGCCAGTGCTTTACGTTGGTGTGTGGTGGAGATGGAACGGCGCTATAAATTGATGGCTTCTATGGGTGTGCGAAGCATTGCTAATTATAATCGCAAGGTGAGAGAAGCGGAGCAACAGGGTGAACCCATCAAGGATCCCTTATATAAACGTGAAGAGGCGATTGACCCGGATGCAGAGCCACCGATATTAATGCCTTTGCCGCATATCGTTATTGTGATTGATGAACTGGCCGATATGATGATGGTGGTGGGCAAGAAGGTGGAGGAGTTGATTGCGCGTCTGGCGCAGAAGGCGCGTGCTGCTGGTATACACCTGATTCTGGCAACTCAGCGTCCCTCGGTGGATGTCATTACCGGCCTGATTAAGGCGAATATCCCTACCCGTATTGCTTTTCAGGTATCGTCGAAGATTGATTCGCGGACTATTCTCGATCAAAGTGGTGCTGAACAATTACTCGGGCATGGTGATATGTTATATCTGGCACCGGGTACAGGGCTGCCAATGCGTGTGCATGGTGCCTTTGTCTCGGATCAGGAGGTCAACAAGGTGGCTTCACATTTGAAGAAGAATGCCAGCCCTGATTATATTGAAGAAGTGTTGCAGACCACGACAACTAATCTGGATGCCAGCAGGGGCGTTGGTGATGGTTCCGATGCCGAGGCAGATGCCTTGTATGATGAGGCGGTGCGTATTGTAACCGAGACCCGCAAGGCCTCGATCTCCGGGGTGCAACGGCGTTTGAAGATTGGTTACAACCGTGCTGCACGTATGGTTGAACACATGGAAGAGGTGGGTATTGTGAGCCCGCTACAAAGTAATGGTAGCCGTGAGGTGTTGGCGCCACCACCGGTGCAGGATTAAATATGCAGAAACTTTTGATTAAATTTTTGTCTTTTTTCTGTCTGTTACTGATGAGCTTGAATAGCCCATTATTGATGGCGCAGTCGGGTACCCGATTGGGTGAGTTTTTTGATCAGTTAAAGACCTTTCAAGCGGAGTTTATACAAATTCAGTTTGATGAATATGGTGAAGTCTCGCAGCGCTCGGAAGGGGAGTTGTGGGTGCAACGCCCCGGTCGTTTCCGTTGGGATTATAAACAGCCTTTTGCCCAGATGATGCTGGGGAAAGAGGGTTCTTTCTGGTTATACGATGAGGATCTTGAGCAGCTGACAATACGCAAGATCGATCAGGCCATGGCATCCAGTCCGCTGTTAATGTTGAGTAGCGATGTTGCTATTGAGCAGTTGTTCAAGATTGTCTCTATTCGTCATGAAGGGGCTTATCACTGGTATGAACTAATCGCTCGCTCGGCAGAGGCTTCATTTGAGACCTTTCGTATGGCTCTGGATGATGCGGGTAACCTGATCGAAATGGAACTGGTGGACGGTATGTCGCAACGTATTCTGGTGAGTTTTAGCGATGTACAAATTAACCGTGCAATTGATAGTAAGGTGTTTGATTTTGAAGTGCCTGCCGGGGTGGATGTGATTGGTGAGTTACCCTGATGCAGGTGCAACAGGAGGCCTTTACTGCTGATCCCTGTCGTCCGTTGGCAGATCGTATGCGTCCGCGCACCCTGGGTGATTTTGCTGGTCAGCAACATTTACTGGGAAAAGATAAACCCCTGCGTCTGGCGATAGAGGCGGGACGCTTACATTCAATGATCCTGTGGGGTGGGCCGGGTACCGGTAAAACGACACTCGCCCGTCTATTGGCAAGACAATCGGATGCTGAGTTTCTGAGTCTGTCGGCGGTATTATCCGGAGTGAAGGACATTCGTCAGGCGGTGGAACAAGCACGTATGATCCGCGATCAGAGTGGTCGTGGCAGTATCCTGTTTGTGGATGAGGTGCATCGCTTTAACAAGGCGCAGCAGGATGCTTTTTTGCCTTATATCGAGGATGGTACTGTCATATTTGTCGGTGCCACCACTGAGAACCCCTCCTTTGAATTAAATAATGCCTTGTTATCGCGGGCGCGTACCTATGTGCTGAAACGGCTGGATAATACGGTGCTGCGTAGTATTGTTGAGCGCGCATTAACGGACACCGAACAAGGTTTGGGGCAACGTGATATTCAGATTGAGGAAAAACTGCTGGATCTTCTGGTGGAGGCGGCTGATGGTGATGCACGCTGTGCCTTGAACTTAATTGAAATATCCGCTGATTTGGCTGAATCTATTGATGGTCAGGAACGCATTAATGAGTCCGTTATCAGTGAGGTCATCTCAGGTGGTGTGCGCCGTTTTGATAAGGGGGGTGATGCCTTTTATGATCAGATCTCGGCGCTGCATAAGGCGGTGCGTGGTTCGGCACCGGATGCGGCACTGTATTGGTTATGTCGTATGCTGGATGGGGGCTGTGATCCCTTGTATCTGGCACGACGTATTGTACGCATTGCCTCGGAGGATATCGGTAATGCCGATCCACGCGCGTTGACCATTGCGCTGGATGCATGGCAGACACAGGAACGTTTAGGTAGCCCGGAAGGCCATCTAACGCTGGCGCAGGCGGTGTTGTATCTGGCATCGGCGGCAAAGAGTAATGCCGTATACAAGGCATTTAATCAGGCGATGGTCGATGCCCGTTCCAGCGGTTCACTGGAGGTGCCGGTGCATTTGCGTAATGCACCGACAAGTCTGATGAAAGAGTTGAACTATGGGCGTGAATACCGTTATGCCCATGATGAGCCGGATGCCTATGCTGCGGGTGAAAATTATTTCCCTGAAAACATGAAACAGGTGCAGTATTATTGCCCGGTACAACGTGGGCTGGAGATCAGGATTGCTGAGAAACTGGCGCGTTTGCGAGAGCTGGATCGAAACCGGGGGTGATGTGGGTATAATCCGAGGCATGAAGTGCCTATCATTATCAGAGACACGCCGTGAAACCATCCATGGTGGCTCGACAGCCGCGTCCATGCGGCTGACGGTCTCTGCTAATGATAGGCACGTCATGCCTCTAATAGCGAGATAGTCGAATGATACAAGATGTTTTTTTTCGAGGATAGGATGTAATGACGCAAGTATTTGCCATAGCGGTTGGTGGAGCGATTGGTGCGATGTTGCGTTTCTGGTTGTCGACCGGGGTTTATTCTATGCTGGGTCGCGGCTTTCCCTATGGCACCCTGGTGGTTAATGTTGTCGGGAGTTTATTAATGGGTGTGTTGTATATTTTGTTGATTGAACGTATGGCACTGGATGTTATCTGGCGTGCGGGTTTGCTGATTGGAGTATTGGGTGCATTTACCACCTTTTCGACCTTTTCGATAGAGACCTTGATGCTGCTTGAACAGGGTGAAGGAATCAAGGCAGTGGCGAATGTCCTGATTACGGTTCTGGTTTGCTTGTTGGCAACCTGGGTAGGCATGGGATTAGGGAGACAGTTATGAAGGTGACTATAGTAAGGGTTTATCTTACTGAGACCGAGGCGCATTTACAGACCTTGTTAAAGCGTCTGCATGATTGGGAAAAAGTGCAAGGGGTTACCGTCTTTCGCGGGATCAGTGGTTTTGGTAAGTCTGGCGACATTCATTCCTCAACTCTGTTGGATATGTCACTGGATCTGCCGGTAGTGGTGGAGTTCTTTGATAGCCCGGGCAAGGTGGCAGCCATCATTGAACACCTGAATAGTTTTATTGCCCCCGGCCATATCGTGAGTTGGGCGGCTGAATTAAATATTGATGGGTAGGGTGCGTACCACGCACCAACAATTTATAAAATAAAGGTTGAATTATCAAACATGCTGGATTCAAAACAATTACGCACCAAATTAACTGAGGTTGCGACACAATTATTACGTCGTGGTTATGAACTGGATACGGATGGACTAAAGCAGTTAGAAACCAAACGTAAATTGGTGCAGGTGAGCACGGAAGAATTACAGGCTGAACGCAATACACGTTCAAAATCGATTGGCAAGGCGAAGGCGGCGGGTGAGGATATTCAACCCCTGCTGGATGCGGTGGCAGGTCTAGGTGAGGACCTGAATCAGGCCAAGCTTGAGCTGGACAAGATTCAGTTAGCGATTGATGAGATTGTGATGGGGATTCCTAATCTGCCTCATGACAGTGTGCCGGATGGCAAGAACGAAGAAGATAATGTCGAGATTCGACGCTGGGGTAACCCCCTTGTGTTCAAGTTTGAGGTGAAGGACCATGTGGATCTGGGTGAGGGTCTGGGACAGCTTGATTTTGATACTGCGGCAACGATTGCTCGTTCCCGCTTTGCTGTGATGAAGGGACCGCTAGCGCGTATGCATCGTGCCCTGACTCAGTTTATGCTGGATACACATACCGCCGAACATGGTTATGAAGAAGTCTATGTGCCTTACCTGGTCAATGCCGATGCCCTGCGTGGAACCGGTCAACTCCCCAAGTTTGAGGAGGATTTGTTTTTTACCGGTAAGGATATGGGGCTGTACCTGATTCCAACCGCTGAGGTGCCGGTGACGAATATGGCAGCACGCGATCAGATTTTATCGGCTGATACCTTGCCGCTGCGTTATACCGCCCATACCCCTTGTTTTCGTTCCGAGGCCGGTTCCTATGGACGTGATACGCGCGGCATGATTCGTCAGCATCAGTTTGAGAAGGTGGAGATGGTGCAGATTGTTCACCCAGAAAAATCCTATGAGGCTCTGGAGGAGTTGACCGGACACGCAGAAAAGATCCTGCAATTACTGGAGCTACCTTATCGAGTGGTTAATCTTTGTGCCGGTGATATCGGTTTCTCCGCTGCCAAGACCTATGATCTTGAAGTCTGGCTACCCGCACAGAATACCTATCGAGAAATCTCATCCTGTAGTAACTTCGAGGCATTTCAGGCCAGACGCATGTCGGCACGCTGGCGTAACCCGGAGTGTAAAAAGCCGGAACTGGTGCATACCGTTAACGGATCAGGTCTGGCAGTCGGACGGACTCTGGTCGCAGTGATGGAAAATTATCAGCAGGCCGATGGCAGTGTGCGTGTGCCCAAGGTATTACAACCCTATATGAATGGCATAGATGTATTAATCAAGCGGTAGGGTGCGTACCACGCACCACGGTTTTGCACTTTGCCGGGGACAGAGCCGGTTTTTGGCTCTGTCCCCTCAAGCACGTACCACAGACCTTCTTTATTCTCTAAGGTTGTTCCAGTCGGCGCATACCCTCAGGCAAGGTCTTGAGATCCACCAGCGAGCTCAACAAGCAATCCATAAAACCACATTCACCTTCATACATCATCTGGTAGAACATGATCTTCATGGTTAGAGCGGAACCGTAGATGATACTGGCTAATACGATAATGGAGCCTAATGCCAAGGTGGATACGCCGGTGATACCCTGTCCGATGGTACAACCCATGGCGAGCACACCGCCGATACCCATGAGTATGGCACCGATGACATGCTTGAAGAAGTCACTCTTTGAAGTGAACCATGTCAGGTGTAGTTTTCCTGTCGTCATGGCGGCGGTAAATGAACCGACCAGTACACCGGCAATCGCGACCATACCAAAGGTGATTAATAAAAAGTTTTCAGGCTGAGCCAGATAATACAGGGTCTCGCCCATTGGGTTAATAAAGGTGTAGGATTGTACGCCAACGCCAAATGGACGATCATCCATCCATTCCACCAGATCCAGTGCCTCTTGTCCCAGTGGGCCACCGCTGATATACCAACCGCCGGTAATCACCAGTCCAATGACAAAACCACTGATGACGTGTTTTGGATTATGAGTGAATGCCTTGCTTGCCAGACCCATGATGATCAGTGTGCTACCCAATATCAATGCCAGTGCATAGTGGAAGCTATTGGCATCCTCAATCCCCAACATTGCAGCCAGGATGTGGGAGATCCCCTGTCCTTGTATATCATATTGTCCGAGATCAATGGTGGTGGCGCTGACCCAGGGGTAGAACAGGGTGGCGTAGAAATCCGTCTTGGTCATCAGATAGGCGAAATAGCCAGTGATAATAAAGACCAGCAGGGATTTCATATTGCCTGACCCTAAGCTGAGTAGGTTCTTGTTGGCACAACCGCCAGCAAAGGTCATACCAATGCCGAACATCAAACCGCCGACTAGATAGCGTAACCAGGCAAAATTAGCCGTGCGATAAGGGGGGATGGTACTGTTCAGGGAGACAACATCACTGCCTTCAATGAGCATGGTGGCGAGCATGGCGGTGCCAATGGCAACAAACCATGCCCACATGCGGCCAGTTTTACCCATGTTGACCCAATCCGAGATGGCACCCATGGTGCAGAAATTGGTCAGATTGGCTGTCAGACCGAGGATAAAGGCGAGGATGAAGCTGAGCAGGAGTACGTGATCGGTTGCTTGAAATTCCATAGTCGTTGGTGCTTTTTCTGGTGTTAAGAATCAGTTGAGTATAACATTGTATCATGTGCTTACTATGATATAGATCTGGTTTACCAGAATAACGCAGGGGTTTTTTATGAAGATAACGATCTTGATCCAGGAGGGGCCTTATAATCACCAGGCCTCGGATAGTGCCTGGCAATATATACAGGCAGCCATCGCGCGTGGTCATGAAATTCGTGGGGTTTTTCTGTATAACGATGGTGTTTATAATGTAAACAAGAATATCGAACCACCACAGGGTGATCGTCATATTGCCAATCGCTGGCAGGAATTAGGTGCCCAGGGTATTGATATTGTGGTTTGTATCGCTGCCGCCAAGCGTCGAGGTATCAAGGATGACGCGTTGGTTCCCGATACTCGTATCTCCGGTTTGGGTCAGTTGGCCAAGATGGCGCTGGAATCGGATCGACTTGTGACCTTTGGAGATTGATGATGGCAAATGAAGCAAGAAAGATTATGGTCACTATTCGACGCGCACCCTATGGTAGTATCTATGTGCAAGAGGCGTTGGAGGTGTTATTTATTGTTGCCAGTTATGGTATGGATCTATCGGTGGTCTTTATCGATGATGGTGTGCTGGCATTAAAGTCAGGCCAGGATGCCAAAGATCTGGGTATGCGTGGTTTTGCTGCCTCCATTGGAGCCTTGACCGATTTTGAGGTGAGTAAGGTCTATGTTGATAAACAGTCCCTGCTGGATCGTAATATTGATGAGTCGGAGTTGATGGATATTGGTGAGGATGAAGAGACTGAAGAGTTACTTAGTCCACAGGTGATCGATAGCGATGCTATTACTGCCATGTTTGCCGAACAACACAGTATTATCTCTTTTTAGGAATCTGATTATGCTTCATACCGTAAATAAATCCCCTTTTTCAAATGGTGCGTTAGAGAGTTGTCTTCGTTTTTTGGCGGCTGATGACGTGATTTTGTTATTGGAAGATGGTGTTAATGCTGCTGTTAGCGGAACCACAAAGGCTGATTTAATTGAACAGGCATTGGCTAACCATGAAGTCTATGCGATTGCCGCTGATTGTAAGGCGCGTAGTCTGAATAAGCTGATTGATGGGGTTAAGCTGGTCGATTACGATCAGTTTGTTGCGTTAA